>NZ_QSQJ01000080.1:479-837 GCF_003436715.1 Prevotella sp. TF12-30
GAAAGAAGCAAGCAAAGATGAACAGCGAAGTAAACTCTTGTTTGATACTGTTAATCAGGTGAAACAAGAGCTTAATGCCACATCAAAAATTGTGCAGGACAAACTTCACGCAATGGATAACACACCTCTGAAGAAAGTAGTGACTCATCGCTTCGAGCCAACTTCAAAGTCTGTTCTTCTTTTCATTGGTGGCTTGGCTCTATCTCTTGTTCTCTCCATTTGGGGCAATCTCACCCAATGGCGAGAGCATCAAGATTGGGAGGAGGCAGATTTGAAGTATCGGGCTTTGAAGATGGTGCTTCCATCCGATGACCCCAATGTTCGATACATCGAAAAGCATTTTTCTGTTTGCCGAGAT
>NZ_QSQJ01000080.1:847-3936 GCF_003436715.1 Prevotella sp. TF12-30
AACTTCTCTGTATGTCCTAATAAAGAAGTTATTGAGAATGTGAGAACTCGTGTAAATATTTATGAGGACTCAATTCGCTACCATAACGAAATGATACAGATGGCAGCAATTAAAGATAGCATGGCTAATAGCCTATTTAAAGAGGCGAATGAAATTAAAAAGAAAATTAATAAGAAATAATAGACAACGGTCATCGGCTACAAGCGCATCCTTCGCTTCGATAAAGTAAAGACGAACGGTCTCCGTATCGTGTTTGATAGTGCAAGAACTTGTCCATGCATCAGCAACATAGCAGAATACTGACTTTTCATTAACTCTCAACTGTTCATTCGTGTCCGTGATGCCACTTGCTTGACATTGCGGACACTTTTTCTTTTATGGTAGCTATGAAGAGGAAATTGATAATTATAGCAGTTTTGGTTATCTCACTTGTTGCATCTTATATCTTATGTGAAACGAAACAAAATGATGCCGATATTGATCCTGTTAAAGTCGAAGAATATACGGCAGTCTTAGAAAACAGTGTTGACTTGGATTCCATTGCAGGAACATATTGCGGTGTATTACCATCAAATGTAGAAACAAAACTCACGTTAAATGCTTATGGCACCTATTTGTTGGCACGGATATTCAAAGAAAAGCAGAACGAACAGGAAAAGTGCGGTTCCGCATACGGTGGTGTGGGAGGTCGGTAAATGTGAAAATAGGAGGCAAATGCCTTTTATAATTAGCATTTACCTCCTACCCGATTTTTGAAGTCTACACTAAAATAACAATTTGATTGCTTTTAGTTTTTATATTTTTGTATGAGACCTATTATGATTACGATTGAAATTATAAATATGATAGCATATAATCGATTCGTGAAATCATTTTTATAATTGAAAATTTCATCATTTTTATTCTTAGGACATTTTATGCCATGTAATAATCTCTGAAAATCCACATCACGCCTTTTGATTATTTTATAAAACAAAAATCTCAAAGAAACGCCAAGATATAGTATCAAAAGATTTCTCAACAATAATTCTTTCATACTTTTATTCTTTATCTTCTGGTTTCAAAAAGTCTATAGCATCAAACATGACCTCTCCCGAACCGACAGTACTATTAATTTCATCAATTCCGGAATTAATTCCTCTATTTATAGTTCCTCGTGTGGATGGTTTAAGCCTACTTAATGTCCCCTTAAATGTTTTGGAAAACTGTGCAGCATTCATTTTTTTTAGGACACTTAACCCTTTTTCGGCTTTCGAGAATGGTATGAAATCTGAAATTACCCCAGGAATAGCATCTATTTGGTTGTAATTTGGCGTTCCATCCAAATTGCCAAAATTAGCACCTGTAAAAGGATTTTTCCATTCTTCCCTTTCTAACAATCCAAAGTCAAAAGCTTGGAAACAAACATACCAATCATTCAAAGTACCATAGGCTAATTGGACGAAGAAATTATCAGATGCTGACATTTTCTCCCAAAAAGATAATTCACGAGAAGACAGATACTGATTATTATTAATGACAGTGCTTCCTGCTGGAGTTGTGAATTGTCCTGCAATGTATTCGCCTGTGTAACTATCTTTTACATGACCTCCAACTTCCAAATCATAAGAATATGCTCCACTCTTTGCAAATAGAGTTCCCGCTGCAAATAAGTATTTGGTTTCTTTTCCATACTTATTAGTTGCATCTTCTTGACTTGTAACTGAAGGATCATAGAAATATTTTTTATCTGTTCTAAGCCAATCGTTACCATTTGGGTCATTTAAAATAATAGGATTATTCCCAACATAGCAATAAGAAGAAAATTCAGCATACTTTTCTTCTGAATTATCAGTACTAATCCACAAACTAATCCTTGGGTCATAATACCTTGCCCCATAGTAATACAATCCCGTCTCCTCGTCGAATTCCTTCGCATTGAAAAGATAAGGCGTATTCCAAATGTTATTGCGCTCCTCAACGAACACTTCACCAAAAGGAACATACTCGATATGCTGCACCACCTCGCCATCAAGGTTGGTGATGTAACTACTGCTACCCAAATGGTCTGGGTGGTAGTAGAACTGCATCTTCTCGTATGCGTCGCCTTCTTGGAAGTTATTCTTTGCAGCTCTCACCAAAGCTCGTGTCTGAGCAGCCTCCAAGCTGCCATCATTGCAGCAGAAGCCCTTGCCATCGACATAATCGTTGTTGTCCTCGCCATTGTACGGCACTGCAAAGGTTGCATAATTATCCTTGATAACCTGCAACTGCTGGACATATTTTTGCTTATAGTCAACAGAAAGTCCATCAGTCTCGCTACCAGCATACTGGATGCGGCGTGGATCTGAGCCGTAAGAGGCGAAGTCACCAATCTTGGAAACGACACGCAGACTACCGATATAGATATGCTTGGTGTAACGTCCGCCTTGGTTGGCAACGAGGTAAGGAGATACATATAGTGAGAACTTGGCAGTGTTCGTGCGACCTCCTGCAAACTCTGAGTTCACATAAACTTGGTCACTCTCACCTGATGTCTTCACCGTACGCTCACCATCAGCATCATACCAATAGTTGGTCACAAAGCCATTGTCGTCGGAAGCAAGGAGACGGTTCTCCTCATCCCATTTAAGCTTGCGCTCTGCGGTCTTCTCGTCAGCCATGCCATCCTTCTTTGTACGGCTTGTGTTGACATAAACAAGATTACCGTTGGCATCATACTCATAAGCATGATTGTTGTTCACATTCTCGCTTTCTGAAGGCGTCTCCTCCGTGCGGTAGTTAACATCCTTCACATTTGCGAGTTGGAACTTCTTGCCTGTCTCTGTTCCATAGGTGTATGACAAATCATAACCTGCATTCAATGTGCCATTGAACTGCACATTGTTCTGCGTGAGAATCTGACGCTTCGATGTGATACGGTGCATATTGTCGTAACCCATCGCAAGAGTGTAGCTTGCGGTCTTGTTGTCAGCACCAGTATATGTACCTGTTGCGCTGACAAGACGGTAGAGTGCATCGTATGTATAGGTATGCGCCATCTGTCCGCCAGCCTTGCCACTCTGTGGGACTGACGCACCGTTTACCACGCTGAGCACATTGCTCACCGC
>NZ_QSQJ01000081.1:0-3907 GCF_003436715.1 Prevotella sp. TF12-30
CATTTTCAATCGATTACATAAGAATTAACAGAGTATTGTTATTATACATCCCTACCTTTTTGGGTGGCATTTGTCTTGTATAGTGCTCTTTTGATAGGTGGTATATTATTGCTGTTAAAAGTTTATAGGAAAGCAGCAATTTGGGCTTTGCCTTTATTCTTTATCTTAACCCCATCAGCAGAAAATTTAATTAGACAATATATAGCAGTTTCATTTATTTTGTATGCTTACTATTTCTACTTAGTTTCTAAAAAGAAGAAGATGTGGTTGTGTTTGTGTGCTATACCATTGATTCATTTTAGTGGAATTATTGTTGTTACCGTGTTTGTAACTTTAGTATATCTTCCGCATAAGATTGTAGAACAGATTGCAAAGAAAAAAATGATACTTTGTGGAATGCTTCTTCTCTTTTTGTATTGTTACTATTTTTGGGACTCTTCTAATCTCTCGTATTTTGTAGATTTTATTCAAAACAATGTAAATTTAGATAGTGAGAAAGGGTCTAATTATGTAGAAAATGCAGATCGTTGGTTTTCAGAAGAAGGAAGTATTTCCAATGTGTTAGGAAACAAAGCCGTAGTAATTGGATTTGTGAATCAAGTAGTAAGTTTAGTGACATATTGTTCTATCATTGTATTTGGCTTTTTGGCACAAAAAAAAGACAATAACATATTCGTAAGTTTTTATTTTAGCTATTTTGCCATTATGCTAAAAACTATTGGTGGAGACATCGAAATGTTTGGTAGATTTTATAATATGTTTATTGTGTTGATGCCTCTATTGATAGGTATATATATGTATAAACTCGCCAGTAAAACCGCATTGAAGAATGCACTAATGATAGTTTATGCTTTGAACTTTTTATGGTATGGCTTTTTGCGTGAAATAGTTAACACCTCCATGTTTGGCTATGGCTTTGTATGGGATAAATAATATATGTAATGAATAGGATAGAATCTTTTATTAAAATGCTCTTATACAACTCTATTTGCAAAAGTTATATAAAGTTGTTTGGTAAGCATGACAAACGAGTAATGAAATACCGTGTTTCATTATGTTTAATTTTTAAGAATGAAGCCCCTTTTTTGAAAGAATGGCTTGATTATCATCTCACCATAGGAGTAGATCATTTCTACTTATATAATAATAATTCTGATGATGATTTTAAGAGAGTTTTAAGACCTTATATTGATAAAGGGGCTGTTACCTTAATAGACTGGCCATACGACCATTCTCAATTTAAGGCATACAAACATTGCTATGAGAGTTTTCGCAATGAGACAAATTGGATTTCTTTCTTGGATGCAGATGAATTCTTTGTACCTAAGTATGCTAATACTATAGAAGAATGGTTGAAGCCGTTTGATAAATATCCTGCTATAAACATTCATTGGAGAATGTTTGGTACTGGAGGTAAACTGGAACATGATTATTGTAAAAATGTGATAGAGCAATATTTCACCTGTTTCGATGAGCTTTATTCTCATGGCAAGTGTCTGATTAATACTCGTTATAATATAGCAAGTTTTGATTTGTGGCATGTACATCACCACACTTATATGAAATATTCCATTTGTGGAGTAAAGATAACTCTCCCTGCTGTAAATCAGTTTGGGTATATCTGTACCATTGATAAAACATGGGGTGGAGGTCGACATAAGCAAGAAAATGCAACAATGTTGATAAACCATTATTTTACTAAGGCATGGGATATTTATAGTGCTAAGATGCACCGTTCTGATGTGTTGTTCGAGAAGAATCCGAAGGCAGATTACAATTATTTCTATAAATATGAAATGAGATGTAGAACAGAAGATTATACGATTCGTCGTTTCTTGATACGAATGAAAATTAATCAAGGTTTAATCAAATAATAGTTTAAAACATGACAGAGACTTACATAGGATATGCCTATGATAATAATACAAGATATGAATCTGCTTCAGGGGGTATAACAAGCTCCATTGTAAGATATCTCTTTGATTCAAAACAGATAAATACATACCTGTCTTGTGAGTTTGTTACAGAAAAATGCCGTTATGAGCCGAAATTGATATATTCTTTTGAAGAATATGAAATGGTAGGATCAGTATATCAAGATATGGATTTGGTAGGATTTATAAGAAAACACATTTCTGAGATTCGTGGTCGCATTCTTGTTGTGTGTTCTCCATGTTTTGTTAGAGCCATACGAAGTATATTAAGAAGAGCAAATATTGAATCCATAATCATTGACTATTTTTGTTCTGGTCAGACAACATTGGATGGTACTTATTGTTATTATAAGTTTTTAGGTATATCAAAATCACAGGTTAAAAATATTAGGTATCGAGGTGGAGGATGGCCAAACGGCATAGATATAACATTAAATGATGGTAGCCATATAAAAAGAACTAACTATACTGAGCCTTGGATAACTATGCATGATTCTGGTATATTTACTCCGAAGAGATGTTTCTATTGCAAACAGGTAGAGAGTAAGGATGCAGATATTTCAGTGGGTGATCCTTGGCTGAAAGAATATTTGGAAAATGAAACTGTGGGGGCTTCACTTTTCTTGGTACATTCTGAATATGGCAAGAATATTATAAACAATTTGTTTAAACAAAATGTTGTACTGGCAAGTAAAGTTGATTATCATCTTTTTGAAAAGTCACAATGGCCTACAGTAAAAAGAAAGGGAAATATAGCTAAAGAAAAACGTTTTTATGATTTGCAATTAAAATTGTTATCAAAATCCTGGTATTCTAGATGGGCAAAGAAGAACTTTAATAATATGAAAAGACATCGCCTTTTTGTGCTATATTTTTTGCATCCTTATTGTCAAACTAAAAATATGAGTATGAAGCAAATTGTAATAAAAGCAACATCAAAAATAATTAATAAAATTAAAATGGGGGGGTAAGATGGTATTGGAAAAATAAGCTTGGTGCAATGGGGGAACATTGGACAAAAGCTTCTGGTGTAGTTATACAGAATCCTCAGTGCATTTTCTTTGGCTGTGATGTTGGCATTGGGAAAAATACTTATTTTATTCCTATTGTTGAGCATCTTGGCAACAAATACTCTCCGAAAATAACTGTTGGGGATGGTACATGGATAGGAATACGAAACAGTTTTGCCGCCATACATGGCATCACTATCGGTAAGAATGTATTGTTTGCTGGTTATGTACATGTTACAGACCATAGTCATGGCTACGAGGATATTAATATGCCAATATCCAAGCAGCCATTGATTAGTAAAGGACCTGTCATCATAGAGGATGAGTGTTGGTTAGGTTTTAGTTGTGAGATATTATCGGGAGTGCATATTGGGCGACATTCTATTATTGCTGCAAGAGCCGTAGTAACAAAAGATGTTCCACCTTATTCTATTGTTGCAGGTAACCCTGCACGGATTGTTAAAAAATATAATTTTGAAACTAACAAATGGGAAAGAAATTGACCCATAAAATGAAACTATGAATGAATTTAAAAAGGTTTTCCTCTTAGTTAAGGCTGATTTTAAGGTGTGGGCGGAATGGCTTAATGTTCCTCAGAGTATTGGAGGTTTTTTAAAGCTGATGTATCATTATCCGGAATACAGACGTCTAGTATATTATCGTCTTGAATACAGACAGTCTCCTATGCTGAAGATTACCAAAAGAATAGTTAGTCTCTTAAAACCATCCACTCTGAACCTATATTTTTGTAATGCTAATATAGGAGAAGGACTTCGTATTATGCATGGTTTTTCGACGATAGTTAATGCAAAGAAAATAGGAAAGCATTGTGTGATAAGTCAACAGGTGACAATAGGTTGGTCACAAAGTGGGCTTCCTACTATTGGTGATTATTGTAAGGTGTATGCTGGTGCAAAGATATTGGGGGAGGCCGTCCGAAAACTTAATTAGGGAAGCAAACAA
>NZ_QSQJ01000082.1:0-3332 GCF_003436715.1 Prevotella sp. TF12-30
CTGGAGGATTTCACGGTTACCACAAGTATCGTGAAGCGAACTGCTCCGGATGCCATCCGCCAGATCATGGGTTTCTATCCGATGAAGATGACGATAGATGGCGAAAACATTTTTGTGGAGTGTACGCAGAAGACTCCCACCAAGATGATAGGTCGCATCATAGACAATAAGAAACGCCCTGTAGATTTCGCCAATGTAGCCCTGCTGAATGTTCGTGATTCTTCATTGATAAATGGCGGTGTGACGAATGAGAACGGCCAGTTCGTGATTCCCTGCGGAGCCAGAAAGGCGATAGTAAGAGTAAGTTGCGTGGGCTATATTACGACAAGCAATACATATAATATAGGTAAGATAGAGACAATAACTCTGAAGGAGGCAACAATGAACCTGCAGAAGGTGGTTGTAAAAGGACATCGTAAAACCTTTGAGATGACGAATGAAGGACTTGTTACTCAGGTGAAAGGAACACCTTTGAGCGAAGCTGGTACTGCCAACGATGTTATGGCGCAAGTGCCGAGTGTTTATGGCAGTGATGGAAAATATCGTGTTTATGGCAAGGGTGAAGCATTGGTATATGTGAATGGAAGGAAGTTGACGGATGAGGGGGAACTGGATAGAATAAGTTCCAAAGACATCGCCTCCGTAACTCTCAACAACAATCCTGGAGCAAAATATGATGCTACGGTAAAGGCTGTCATTGTGATTAGAACGAATAAGAAACAAGGTGATGGACTGAGCGGTGGGTTTACTTCTATGGCTCGGCAGGGACATTCTACATCTTTGTCTGAGGGCGGTAATTTAAACTGGCGTAGAGGAGGACTGGATATTTTTGGAAGTCTTTATTATGATTTGACGCAAAGGTATCAGCATCAGATAGATAAAAAGACTGTCATTAAAGATGGAGAAATGTGGCAAATGCATAGCGACATCGGGATATTCCCCAAAAGCAAAGCCCAAATTGCCACAAAGATAGGTTTCAATTATGTCTTCAATGAGAAACATTCCATAGGTGCTACTTATAATGTAAACTTTTTACCAAATAGTACTGCTTCATGGCCTACATATCAACGTGTAATGAAGAATGGGACAGAGTTGGAATCCATATCCTATGATATGAAATGGAATCGCAAGACGCCTCCTGCTCATTATGTGAATGCTTATTATCGGGGAGAATTCGGAAAATGGAATGTCGTTTTTGATAATGACTTGGTTGTTAGCCAGAACAAGGCTGTGCAGAATATTAAGGAGCAGAGTAGTGCTTCTGGTGAAAGTAATGTTAACAGCACAAACAAGGCGGACAATGTAATGGCTGCTTCTAAATTGGCGCTGTCTTATCCTGTTGGGAAAGGAAAGCTAGAAGGTGGTGGTGAGTTTATCTATACAGACCGCAAGGAAACTTACAACAATGTGGAACAGATAATAGCTTCTACAGATGACCATATCAGGGAAAATAAGTTGGCTGGATTCTTGACCTATTATCTTCCATTGGGAAAAATTGATTTAGAAGCAGGTCTGAGGTATGAACATACCGTTTCTGATTATTATGAGAAAGGAATCTGGATTGATGGACAAAGTCGTCGGTATGATAAATTGTTTCCGAATGCAAGTTTATCATTTCCGATAGGCAAAGCCAATTTCTCGTTGGATTATACGATGAAGACTCGTCGTCCGTCTTATCAGGAATTGAGCAGCAATATGCAATATGATGACGTCTTCACTTATGAAAAGGGAAATCCTCTTCTGAAGCCTGAAATTATCCATGACATAACCTTCGCAGGATTATACAAATGGGTATATTTAAATTTCAGTTTTCAACATATCAATGACTTCATAGTGAATACGATAGATTTGCAGCCAGGTGAAGGTAAACCGCTCAACATTCTAACGAATGTCAATCGTTCCCACATGAATACATATACGGCAGTTCTATCATTGTCGCCAAGTATAGGGATTTGGTCTCCTCGCTTGTCTTTGGTATTGATGGGACAGAATTTTGAAATGGTTCATTATGGGCAAATGCTCAAGTTGAACAATCCGTTGTTGATGACCAATTGGTTTAATTCTTTCTCTATTTCAAGAGGTTATATACTGACGGCTGATATGATAGGGCATACTTCTGGTGATAATACGATAGCAACCCTGAAGCCGAGTTTTCAGTTGAATTTGGGAATAACAAAGAAGTTTAAACAATGGACTTTTCAATTTCAGGCAACGGATGTCTTTCGTACAGCCCGTAACTCTATGTTTACCTATGGTACAAGTATGTTGCTCGATAAATGGAACTATAGCGATTCGCAAGCTGTTAAGCTAACTATAAGCTATCGTTTCAACTCTGTTAACAGCAAGTACAAAGGCACAGGAGCCGGCAATGCAGAAAAGAGCCGCTTGTAGTTCTTGTTAGGAAGAAACTCTCTTAATAAACAATGAATATATGACAATCGGTCAAGCGAAGGCAAAACCATATTGGTTTGCTCTTTGCTTGACCGATGTTTTTATTTTTCTTCAGTTAGATACTCCTTTATTTGTTGCTCTAATATCGGAAGGTCGTTTGTAATCACATCCCAAACAACGTTGTTATCAACTTGGAAATATTCATGAACGATATAGTTCCTCATGCCGTTCACTTGTTTCCAAGGAGTCTTAGGATGCGCTTGTCGAAATTCTTCAGTTAGCATATTCGATGCTTCTCCAAGAATTTCGATGTTCTTGACTACTGCGTAATACATCATGTCGTCTGCGATAAAATCCTCAAAGTTTTTACCTTTTGTATATCGGCAGATTCTTTCTATCGCCTGGAGCATGTGCTCTAGGCGTTTTTTATCTCTACTTCGTTCTCTCATATACTAAGATTTTATCACGTTCTACTGATTCCTGTGCAAAAGGGAGTAAGGTTCCTTCTGATA
The DNA here is from genome assembly GCF_003436715.1 of Prevotella sp. TF12-30. Taxonomy (NCBI): domain Bacteria; kingdom Pseudomonadati; phylum Bacteroidota; class Bacteroidia; order Bacteroidales; family Prevotellaceae; genus Prevotella; species Prevotella sp. TF12-30. The sequence continues at coordinate 2,904 of NZ_QSQJ01000082.1, forward strand.
CCAAATCAACTTTTCTACCTAAGAGTTCTTCCAAATCATTCCACATACCGAAGAATTTTAAACCTATAGGTTTACTCTTGTCCAAAGAAACCATAATATCGACATCGCTATCCTTCGTTTCTTCCCCTCTGGAGAAAGAACCGAACAGCCAGGCTTTCAGTACGGGTTGGGTGCTGAAATAATGGCGTAAAGCTTCTATGATGGCTCGTTTACCCATAATATAATAATGATGTTGTTTTTTGCTGCAAAGGTACACTTTTTATTCGAAAAAGCAAGCTTTTTTCTAGTTTTTTATTACCTTTGCATAGGTTTTCCAAAGAAAGTAGAAGATTTCTTCATTTTAGGGGTAATTGATTTCAGAAAAGCTTGTATATAAGAGTAGAAACAAGAAGAAAATGACGTGATGACAGAAGAAAATGAACAGCGGAT
>NZ_QSQJ01000082.1:3342-3600 GCF_003436715.1 Prevotella sp. TF12-30
AAAGCTTGTATATAAGAGTAGAAACAAGAAGAAAATGACGTGATGACAGAAGAAAATGAACAGCGGATGGAACGGCTGTTCCACGACCATTACGAGCAGATGTATCGCTTCGCCTTTGCCTTGCTCCATGATAATGAGGAGGCGAGGGATGTGGTGAGCGACGTATTCTCCAGATTGTGGGATAAACAGCTGGTTCCAGACCGGGCTTACCTGATGCGGAGCGTGAAGAATGCCTGCATCAATCTTATAGCCAGAAAG
>NZ_QSQJ01000082.1:3610-3872 GCF_003436715.1 Prevotella sp. TF12-30
TGATGCGGAGCGTGAAGAATGCCTGCATCAATCTTATAGCCAGAAAGAAGAGAGATGAACGACTGAAACGGCTTCTCCCTCTCTCGGAAGAGAAATTGACGGAGGAAGAACCTTCTCGCCTGGAAGAACGATGGCAGGCTGCCGTGGATTGCATCGACCACGACCTGACCGACCAGACTGCTTCCGTCATCCGATTGTGCTATCGGGAAGGAATGTCGTATAAGGATACGGCGGAGGAGCTGGGCATCAGTGTCTCGGCAGT
>NZ_QSQJ01000083.1:0-395 GCF_003436715.1 Prevotella sp. TF12-30
CAGGCTAAGGATTATGTATATCATGGCAAGACGATGTTCCAAGGACTGCATCAGCCGGATGATATCCTGAAACTCTCTAACCGACAGAGTGAACTCTTCTTCGGTGATGAAATCCCTCAAGGTCGCAAGACTAATCGCGAAGCCGGAGACATATTCCCGGAGTATTATCTGCTCTGCGTGAACAACTTCGATAAGCTGGCGGTGAACAATCTGGATGAATGGATCGAGTTTCTCAAGACCGGTGAGATCAGCGAGGCAGCCCAGGCCCCAGGTTTGGCAGATGCCCGCAAATGCCTGGATATAGATAAGTTGACCGTAGCGGAAAAGAATGATTATGTCCGTCACATGGAGAATCTGCGCTATCAGCGCAGCGTTATCAAGACGGGTTATGATGA
>NZ_QSQJ01000083.1:405-3746 GCF_003436715.1 Prevotella sp. TF12-30
AAGACGGGTTATGATGACGGTTGGCAGGAGGGTCATGCCGATGGCCGAGAAGAAGGACGAGAAGAAGGACGAGCTGAGGGACGAGCTGAAGGACGAGCTGAAGGACGAGCTGAAGGACGTGTCGAGGGTCGTGCCGAGGGAGCCAAAGATGAGAAGAAGGCTACAGCCCGTCGCCTACTTGCAATGGGCTTGTCTGCCGAGCAAGTGACAGCAGCAACCCAGTTGTCATTAGATGAAATCAAGAAATTATAGCTGCTTTTTGCAATAGATAAAGGGAGATTTCGCCAAGAAATCTCCCTTTATTGTTGTATGCTCGGCATGGACGTTGTCTAACGGCTGCAAATTCTCCCTTAACTCAGTAGCTGCTGTTCCAGCAGCTGACTGCGAGGGAAGATGATCTCATTCTCTATATAGACATGCTCGTTCAGATCTTCTGCGAAATTCTTCAGCAGACTCAGTAGCAACTTATAATCTCCGCTGGCATCAGCTGCCGGGGTGTAGTTGTTTGTGAGCTTTCTGAGGCGCTGCTGGCGCTTGGTCTCATTATCATGTTCCAGTATCATCACGTGAATAGGCATGGCTACAGAGCCGCAATGTATCGGCGCTGCAGGCTGACCCGTAAACTGCGATTCCATCAGTTGATAGGTGAACGGAAAGAGAACCTGCTCTTCCTTCTGCAGATGGTTCTCCAGGTCAAGCATGCACTCGCTGAAGAGACTCTCTATTTCTGCCATTAACTGATTCTCACCCATCATCGAGTGGATGAGACTGAGGATTTCCGGACCCTTCTCACGGATTCCACGGTGATGAATCTTGAGGGCATAATCGATCAGCAGATCGGTTGGCCACTCCTCGAATTGATATTTTGATGCTCTCATATCCTATTGTAATATAAAATTATTAAATTCCTTTTATCCTATATATTTTTTGATGTCCTCTTCTACCGTTCCGTTTCCGGCAATGCCAAAGGTATCTACCAGTACCTTCAGTACGGCTGGTGAACAGAAGGCTGGGAGCGTAGGACCCAGATGGATGTTCTTTACGCCCAGATGCAGCAGGGCTAGAAGTACGATGACTGCCTTCTGCTCGTACCAGGCAATATTGAAGAAGATAGGTAGTTCATTGATGTCGCTGGCTCCAAAGATCTCCTTCAGCTTCAATGCCACAACCGCCCAGGAATAGGAGTCGTTGCACTGACCGGCATCCAGCACACGAGGAATGCCGTTGATATCGCCCAGATTGAGCTTGTTGTACTTGAACTTGGCACAGCCGCTGGTGAGTATCACTACATCCTGAGGCAGCGCCTTGGCAAACTCCTCGTAGTAGTTGCGGCTCTTCATTCTGCCATCGCAGCCACTCATCACCACAAACTTGCGGATGGCTCCGCTCTTCACTGCCTCTACTATCTTGTCTGCCAGGGCAAAGACCTGGGCATGCGCAAAACCGCCGATGATTTCGCCTGTCTCTATCTCCCTAGGTGGCTGGCAGGTCTTGGCAAGCGCAATCACCTCGGAGAAGTCCTTGTGGCCGTCGGCACCCGCCTGGATATGCTTCCAGCCAGGGAAACCGGTAGAGTTGGTGGTGAAGACGCGGTTTCTGTAGCCTGCCGATGGCGATGGCGGCACGATGCAGTTGGTGGTGAAGACTACAGGACCGTTGAAGCTCTCGAATTCCTCCTTCTGTTTCCACCACGCATTGCCGTAGTTGCCCACCAGATGCTTGTACTTCTTGAGCTGCGGATAGTAGTGGGCAGGAAGCATCTCGCCATGGGTATAGACGTCGATGCCCGTGCCTTCGGTCTGGATGAGGAGATCTTCGATATCCTTCAGGTCGTGACCGGAGATGAGGATGCCCGGATTGCTGCCTGTGCCGATGTTCACCCGGGTGAGTTCCGGATTACCGTATGCCTGGGTGTTGGCCTTGTCGAGGAGTGCCATCACATCCACGCCGTACTTTCCTGTTTCGAGTACCACGCCCAGCAGCGTGTTCATATCAGCATCAGGGTTGCTGATAGTGGCGAGTGCACGGCAGATGAAGCTGATGATTTCGCTGTTCTCTTCTCCCAGATGGGCTGCGTGCTCGTAGTATGCCGCCATACCCTTCAGGCCGAGCATGGTGAGTTCCTTGAGCGAGCGGATATCTGGATTCTCGTGGCGGAGCACGGATTCACGGGCGCCCTCTGCCTCATAGTCTGCCTTCTCGCCACCCCAGGTTACCTCCTGATAGGCAGGGAGGTGGATATTCATGCTTGCCGCCTTTTGCAGCAGCAGTTTCTTCAGTACAATACCCTTGTCCACCTTTTGCAGGATATCCTGGTCGTTGAAGTTGGCGTTGGTGATGGTGGTGAAGAGTGCATCCGTGAGGAAACGGGTTACCTCTGGTGTCGGCTCTTTGCCTATGCTATGCTGTATGGTTCCTATGCCACGAACCACGCTGAGCAGCAGATCCTGCCACTTGGAAGTTGTAGCCTCCTTACCGCAAACACCCTTGATGGTACAGCCTGTACCCTTAGCTGTTTCCTGACACTGGAAACAGAACATCTTGTTTTCTGTCATATTGCTATAAATTAATGAGTTATTTTAATGTTTTCTTCCAGGCGGCAATCTGCCATTCCTGGTTTCCGGCTGCAAAATTACGGCTTAAAAAATAATCCTACGGTAACAATTGTGACCGTAGGATATTAAAAAAACATAAAAAGAGTGTGGGGGAATGGATTTCGTTTTCAGCAGGGCTATTATTGCAGCTGCGAAATTTTCTGCATCAAATCATTCAGGCTCATGGCTCCGCTCTGTCGCCAGAGCATTTCTCTCTTTTTGAAGAGCATGAGGGTAGGGACCGACTGAATGCGGTACTGCATGGACAGTGCCTCGTTCTTGTCTACATCTACTTTCAGAATTCTGATGTCATCGCCCATCTTCTCCTTCAGCTGTTCCAGGATAGGGTGCATCATCTTGCAAGGTCCGCACCAGGTAGCGAAGAAATCTACCAATGTCAGCTGTTCGCCGTTAATCATTTCATTGAATTTTTCCATCATTATTGATATTTAAAAGTTATTACTTGTTTTTATCGGTGCAAAGATAAGAAGAATCCGGCATTCCACCAAATTATTCAGTCTATGTGGCGATAGATGAAGTCTATTGACGTAGCGCCGGATATGTCTTTCCTCCGTTAGGCGTTCCGGCTGATTTGCAATCGGCCGTCAAAAAATGTCCTAACTTCTTTATATTCTGGGGATATGATAGCGCTCTAAAGATAAGTTTTTATTCTAGTTACGCAAGAAAATCAGAGGAAAAGCTTTGGTGTCTTAAAATAAAGTCGTAACTTTGCAGCTGAAAATTAAT
>NZ_QSQJ01000084.1:0-3361 GCF_003436715.1 Prevotella sp. TF12-30
GGCGGCATCTCGAACGGATACTGCAGGTTGGCAGAGCCACGGTTGTTTGCGCTTGGAGGCGCAATGACATTGAGCTTCGCCGTCGGGTCTGCCGCCTTGATGTCGTTCATCATCGTCGGGGCAAAGCCTTCGGTCTGCGGTGACTCCGGTGCCTGTATCACGCCGTTGATCATGTCTGTGAAGTGGGTCGTCTTTGAAACGACACACTCTTCCTTCTTGTCCACACGCACACGCTCCAACGCAACCCAATGCTTCTCGGCCGGGTCGTAGTAATAGGTACGGATGTCGTCCTCGGTATAGCCGCTTGGTATTCTCGTGCGGTCATACTTTATCTTGACAGTCGCACCCTCGCCTGTGAAGTGTGTTCCGTGAGGGAGAAAACGGTAGCCATGTCCTCCTGCCGTGACGTTGGTCATGGCAAAGTCAAGCTCAGGAACATTCTCCTCTCCGATAGAGTTCACGGAAAGGCTTCTGTTCCGAATGAGGTCTTTCTGAAGAACGACCAGTTTGCTACCTCCTACGGAGATACTGTCAGAGACACCCTTCTTGAAGAGTTTTCTCACGGCTGTCCCGTCCTTTGCCGAAAGGGACAGTGTGGCGGCAAGCAGTAAAACCAATGCCCACGCCACCTTCTGTATATAATTCTTCATGCGTATCTTCCTTTAAGTTACTTTACTGAGATTTTCCTTGTATGCTCCCCATTCTCGGAGATTGCCTTCACGACATACACACCCGATGCGGGAACCTTGAAGTCGGCTTGCTTGACGCTTTCGCCTGTCATTTGGCGTGACACTACCAGTTTGCCTGATACGTCAAACACCATCAATGTGGCTGCAGCAGGCTTGTCCTGTGTGAGTTTAGCCTCGTAGATGCCTGTCGTAGAACCGTTGCCCTTGACAGTGAAATCCTCGTCTTCTCCAGAAATGAAGGAGTTGTCAGCCTGTCTGTCCGAGCTGCCCACATGGTTCTCCCTTGCCTGTGTTCCGTTAGGCATACTTGCATCACACTCGCTGCCGACATAGACGGTCATCGTTGTCGTACACTTCTTGGGTGTTTCTATCTGCACGTTGCCCCTTGTGGTGAATGAGGTTACAGGCGTACCGTTTACGGTAAGGTCTGTGATATGTGTCTCGCCCTTTCCGTACTTGATGCAGAACCGCCATGCACGAAGTGACCAGACATATTCATGATGCACGGTCTGTCCGTTCAACTTGTATGTGACCTGCATATTGCGGACTGTAACACTGAGCACATCGCCCGGCTTGATGGTGACATATTTGGTTAGGCTTGTATATCCACCGGTTATGATATGCGCCTTGTCGCCTCGCACGTCGAAGCCATATTGGGTGATCTCGTCCGTGAGGCTTGGCTCCAATCCCACACGGTAGTTTGATTTTGTATCGTTCACCGTCCATGAGATGTCGCCAGACAGATAGGTCCTGGTGTCATGCGAGTATGAGGTGTAGAGTGCGTTGCCAGTGGCATAAATCTCGTTGCCTCCACCTTGTGATACGGACAGCGCATAGGCGCCGGGGGCAAGATTCGTGATTCTATGCGTGTCACCGAAGAATGTTCCTCTGGCAATGGTTTCTCCTTTTACTTTTCCTGCAACGGTGTCAACGCTGAGCACATAGGAATAGACTGGTGTACCGATGTTGATGCCGATGTCGATATACCCGTCATTGCGTGGAACTCCATTCTCGCAACTTGACGGCGTAGGAGTGGCATCATAGGAAATGCCGTCATAATAGGCGAATGTGAACACATCGCTTCCGCTTCCGTCTGCATCCCATAGGATATTGCGGAATATGGTCTTGCCCCTTGTCATATCAGGCTTGGAGCATCTTATGTTGCTGTTGCTGTTGATGTCGAAATCACCTTCACCGCTTGGGTCTATGAGCATGACGGTACGCTTGCGGCAATAGTCCGAGAACTCCCTGTCCGGTGTGAGGTCATAGCTCAACTCTGCCATATAACCGACATCATCTATTCCTCCTGTCCTCAAGCCTGCCATGTTCAAGGCGGACTCTGCTCCTTCCGTTCGGATAATGCCTACATTTGTGTCTGTGTCAGTTGCATCCGAAAGGGATATGGTTCTTGTCGCACTTCCTGTTCCGTCAACACGCAGATAGATGTTTTTGCCTTCCTTGCGGATGGAAATGTCCGTTCCGTCAACATCCGTGGCGATGTATGAATTTGAGACCGCTCCGTTGATGATCGGATAAACAACTCCAGCATTGGTGAACCGGAATCCATACTTGCATGTGCTGCCACCGATGCTTCCGAAGCCAACGTCAAAAGTCGGGTGACTTATCGGACAGGTGAACTCAAAAGCACCGCCACCTCCAACAAGGGCTGGGGTCGTGGCATAAGCTCCAGAAGCGGCTTTCTCTTGGATGATATTGTCAGTAAAGCCATTCCTTGACACTTCAAATCCTTGCGCAGTCCATCTTGCCACTGTACTGTCGGGCTTTGACGGCACGTTGGTCTTGACCATCCATGTACGTTTCATGACATGCCACAGGGAATCTGTAGGTGAGGTATATGTTGCAAGTGCCACATCATCGTCGCCCCAGAAAGTAAAGCCTCTGTCCGGCATCGGATTGCCGTTTTCACGTCCCATGACAAGCAGACGGGAAGCGGATGAAGGGTTGTATGGATTTGCGTCATGATAAGTTCCGTTCTCCTTCAAGGCCGCATATACCGGACTTTCCTCATAGGATGTTGCGGAAAGCGGTTGGGAGAGACTTCCTGCCATGTCGGTTCCAACAGCTGTGACCCTATGGTGGTAGGCTTGGTTCTCCGCCATGTCCCAAGTCAGGTTTCCGTCGCTGTCAAGATACGAGCCTTTGAGGGTGATGCCGTACTTTACCGCCAGATAGCTCTCCACTTTTCTGCGCTCATCGGGTGTAAGCATCCTGCTGAACACAATAAGCTCAGGGGCATATCCACGGATGGAAGCATTACCGAAGAGCGAGGTCGGGAAATCCGTACCGAAACTGCCAGAGGTGGAAGGGGTTCCTATGAATAATGTGGTGTTGGAGTTGTCTCCCCACAATGTTGTTGAAGGATTGCTTACCTTGAAGTAGGACACAACTCGCAGAGCGCTTTCCTTAAAACCGTTCTCGGACAAAGAATCACTTGACTGATAAAGCAGGTCTTCACCCGATGCTGAACCATAGTCCAGTGGTTCAACACCTCTACCCCTTACGGCTTTGTCCTTGCTCAGAATGGCTCCGTCGCCCTTGCGGCCGTCAAGAGCATAGACAACCATATCCTTACCGATGGTTGCCAGTTCCGGTGAAAAGACACCGATGACGGTAGCCTGTGAGAGGTCGCCGTGCTTGAGGCTGGCACTCAG
>NZ_QSQJ01000085.1:0-360 GCF_003436715.1 Prevotella sp. TF12-30
AAACTTGTCGGCAGTCTCTGCGCCCTTGGAGCTGAGCAGGAGAGAGAAGTCGCCCAGATCACCCAGTCGGATCTTCTTGCCCTCGAGCAGCATCTCTCTCATGCAGTCCACTGCCATGTAGAGGATGGCGCTGATGTCAGCTCTTGAATATACGCTGCCGTGAGAAGTGATGTGCTTGGCAAACTTCTCGATGGTCATCACATCGGTGTACTGCGAGATGGCGAACGCATTCTGCTTCTCGGTCTTCACCAGGTCGGTGTCCTTCTTGTCCGGCTCCTTGCCGTCCTTCTTAGCCTGGTTGATACGTGACTTTGCCTGGTTGATCTCAAGGAGGTTTGCGTTCACGCTGCGCATTACGAT
>NZ_QSQJ01000085.1:370-3048 GCF_003436715.1 Prevotella sp. TF12-30
GGAGGTTTGCGTTCACGCTGCGCATTACGATGCTGTAGTTAATCATACTCTGTTCTGTGTTTAAGAGTTCTTGTAAATCACAACTACCCGGAAAGTCCGTTTCCTGTGCTTTTTGGGGTCTTAATAGATGACCGGCGCCTGCCATCATTTAAGCCCCGCCCCGGTCTTAATAGATGACCGGTTTTCGGCACAATAGGCTGTTCCTTCGATTGCCGGTGCAAAGATACAAAATTTCAAAGGCGAAAGCAAGTTTTTATCGGAATAAGATGGTAAAAATGGCGTAAGTAGCTGATATATAGATATGTAACTATTAGCGATATTTACATGTTTCGTTTTCGCCAGCATTTTCCTTTCGCTCTGAAGGTGGGCAGAAGCTTCTTACGTCTTCTGGGTCATTTCGGGTCAAAGTCATTTCGGGTCATTTTCATTTTCGGGGCGCAAAGTCACTCATAGTATAATATAAATATATATTTATATTATACTATGGCTGAAAATGACATTGCATTTTCAAAATGACCCGAAATGACTTTGACCCAAAATGACCTGATAGAGGTTTTGGTTTGATTCTGAAAGATGTAACGCTGTATTGTTGTAAGATGTTGTTTAATAGCAAGATATTGCCCGTTAGTGAAAGTTGTACTTTCTTAGAATTGTATCTTTAAAAAGCTATAGATTCTCTTCTGTTTTTCTATACTCTCCCTCTTCGTTTTGTCTTGATATTGTGTAAATCTGTTAAGTTATTTCTAAATTTCTGCCGTTTTCAAGCAGAAAAACCTCATTTTCCATCTTATTTTGGCCGTTCTGCGGGTGTGAAGATAGCCTTTTGAGGCTCATTTTCTGGGCTTCGAGCGTTTTTTTCTACCAGCCTTTTGTAAAAGCTCTCTCTCTCATTTTTATTTAGAAAGTGCAATATTCTATAACAAAGGAATGTGGCTCTAATTGGTATGAGATTGAATACTAAATAGATAGAATAAATAGATGGGTGTGATAATATCTGATGTTTGGAAAGCTGTGAAAAAGCGATAAAATGGTGATTTTTTCTTGTTTAAAAGGCTTTTTTCTCGTTTTTTGTGTTTATATTCTATAGTAATCGTGATTTTTCGCCATTTTTTTGTAACTTTGAGGGGGCCATTTCTATGTACCGCATGGAATCGGCGGTTGAGTTCGTAATTAAACAACATAAACACAATGGAATCAGAATACCTATACAATACCGATAATCGTTACGGTTTTCGTCTGAAAATCAAATCAGAAGAAGACCTGTTTGTTATAGATGAGGCTACAGGAGCCAAGAAATACACCCCTATAACCAAAGAAGATGTTGCCCTGTTTAAGAGAGAGGCTGAACATTTATGTAAGGAGATTCAATATGCTATAGAAGACATTCAATGGAATACTGGAAAGCATAAGGGTCTTACCTATTATTATCATATTTACCAAGACCTTGCCGAGCAATTGACAGATTTTCTTAAATATATTCATAAGCTCCATAAGAAAGTCTATATTACCATATATAAGAGCTATGATAATGAACTGATGGCTATCTATACGGAAATCTTAGAGAAGGTGCTGAATGACATTCAGACCATCGCCCGAAAGCATGCAGACTATCTGCTGGATGTGGAGGAGTATGGTCAGATGCCCAGTGGCAAAGATCTTTTCAAGCTGTGTGAGAAGCAGGAGGCTCCGGCTGACGCAGACCTTTCGAACTATGAGTCTCACTACAAGAACTTTATCTCTAGCGGATTGAAGTTGGCTTTGGAGAAGACCGTCGCCACGGTTACCTACATATACAGAGAATTTACCGATTTATATAAGACCCGAGTTTTCCGCACCGACCACGAAGCTACCATCATTTATCATTACATCAAAAGAAGATTTGATGAGCATACGCTACCTGCTCATCTGGAGCATGTAGCCAAGGTGCAGAAGCGTCATCTGAAAGAGAGAAGAATAGAGATTACCACTTTGAGCTTACAGAAAGTGATGAGTGAAGTAGAGGGGAAATTCAACAATTATACGCTTTGTTCTATCTGGTTCAATAATGTGGAGGATGAGGAGAATGAGGAGGAGCTTGTCCACATGCTTGTAAGAGAGGAGGCTTCGCCCGGGGATTTTGAAAATCTGTTTATGTATCAGGGTGAGCATGATATGTTGGCGGTAGAAATAGCCAGGGCTGATGAGTATGAGCGTCATGGCGATTCTTTCTTTGCCAACTGGGTAGATCCTGCCAAGCTGAAGAAGAGGCTGGAGTTCTGGTTAAAGGGCAACATCACGAAGCAGCAGGACTGGTACATTGTGTGGTGTCTGATGAAATATACGTTCCACATGGTGAAGGAGGATAAGGACAAGTCTGCCTTTGCCGCCCGTATGAACCTGATGTTTCCTGATGTAGAAAAGAGGTGCGTGGTGGAATCGTTCAGAAAGCAGGAAACGCAGATGAACCACAACCGCCATTTCTCAGAGTGGCTGAAGGATTCCGATCATGATTATGCCATGGCCCAGAGCCTCTATGAGAAGCTGAAGAAGACGGAAGAATATAAGAGAAGTATTTGAAGAAGGAGGAGTAGGGAAGGTGCGATGGGAGGGCGCACCTTCCCACATATTTATAAGCAAAGTGAACCCTTTAAAATATTTCGAGAGTGTAAACTAAACTGTGTCAAGCTACAATAAAAAGT
>NZ_QSQJ01000086.1:0-1763 GCF_003436715.1 Prevotella sp. TF12-30
GGTTCTCTTCTTGCTCTTGACAACTCTCTTTTTGCTAATGGCAACCCTCTTTTTGCCAACAGTTGCCACTTTCTTTTGCTGAATGGCCATTGATGGGTTGCAAGCAGCACAAGTGGTTTGCATTGAAAGGAACATTGTCAATCCTAATATTATTGCATTGAGGAGTTTTGGCTTCAGTCTCATAGTTATCAGCAATTAATAATTTAACATGTAGAGATATGAACTCTTATAGTATATTTCTTTTCAAGGATGAAAATAATTGTCATAAGGAAAAATCACTTTGCCTTATGACAATTATACACAGTTAGAATACTTAAAACAGATATTCTATTTCAACAGACTATCAAAAGTCCTTATTAACGAAATAGGATCTTTATAAAATTCTTTCGTATCTAAATTAGACACAGTTTCTTTCATCACAGGATATGGCTTAAATACAATTTTAAGCAACATTTTCGCACCAATACTACTTCCCATACAATAACCCTTTGCCACATCTTCATTCTTTACCTTAAAATAGAAAACATAGTTTGTGCCTTCCAAATGTAATGTTTTGGTATTTGTTATTGTTGAGATATAGTGTATATAGGCAGACACATTTTCCCCTTCATACACAGGTTTGAGGAATATCGGAGTTTTGTATGGTTTTGGATTTTTGTTCCAAACGCTTGGCAATGATTTTTGCGCCATAAGCGGAACGAACTTTATCCACTTTTTAGATTTTGAATCGTAGTACTTAATGCTCTTTATCTCTGTAGATTTGTATTCTTTCTTTTCTTTAGAGTTGGAATCTTTAGTAACAACGACATCACCATCATCAAGCATAAATAAAGTTTTTGTGACTCCCTTAACCACATTTCCGTTGTTTAAGGTAATTTCAACATTGTCCTGTGCTTGTACCATTACACACAACAAGAGGGCAAGAAACATAAAAAATAGTCTTTTCATACTCATGTTATTTTACGGTTTGACTTAATATCACAAAAATACTATTTTTTTCTTTGCTATCCAGAAAAAACACATTTTTTAACTTATTTATCCGTGCAAATAGTAATATTTAACGCTTGAAACGAAAAATGGTTTATGGAAACTGTTATCTGTTATCTGTTATTTGTTATCTGTACAGCAAAAAAAATCGTTTTTGGAAACTGTCAACTGTAACGCTTGGGGATGATGTTATTGACCTGTCATGTGACATTTTACTCTTGTATAGACTACACCCTTTATCCAAGTCTTCAAAAGAGACATTTGAGATAGTGTTACTTATAAGAAGTTTTTTAACTCGTAGAGAACAAACAGTTGCCCCGGAATCTTTCAAATAAAATAGCTCCTCACCGTTCTCCAATGATTATGATTCGCATAAATCCTTGCATTTCTCCCAATAGGCATCGAATTCCTCTTTGCTAACCAACATATTGGTTTCTATCGAATACAAGTCATATTGCAGGATGATGGACATCGGAGGATTGTGTTTGATGAAATCTTCTGGAAAGCAACCATCTATTTCGACATTAGCTACGCAATAGTTGCCATCCGCAGAAATTGTAATAGCCCTTGATACTCTCACGCAATCAAACTCGCCATAGCAAACCGTGTCGAACACCTTTATCTTGAAATAGAACTTGTATATCAATATTCTATTGTTGCATGGAAGTTGTTTTCTCAGACGGATGCACAAATGAGCCAAGGACAACAAAAAACTTTTCTTGGCATCCTTTGGAGACATTATCAGCGTGAAGTACTTGCCAAGCTGACCTACGGAA
>NZ_QSQJ01000086.1:1773-3027 GCF_003436715.1 Prevotella sp. TF12-30
ACTTGCCAAGCTGACCTACGGAATGCACTTCAACTTCTGTTTCTGGGGCTTCCTTGGAGACAAGTATCTTGACTTCATTCACCGCCTTGCTCCAAATCTCGACGTAATCAGGAAAAATAAGGTAATAGTAGCTGCTGAAAAAGAACTCCTTCGTCTCAGGCTTGTACTGTATGAAGAAGTTGGCAGAATCAAAAGATTCGGTAAACTTTTCTTCGTGCATGATGTAAGAATCATCGGGCGACTTCTCACAAACCGTACTAAGCATCTTGACTCGCCTCTTGAACCATATTTTGTATCTTTTGGCAAAGAGAACAAAAGCAATCGAGACAACAGCCCAAACGCCAAGTACGACAACACCGATAATATCCGAGCAGATATGAGTGATGACACCTATGCCATATATGATGACAATGCACCATAAAACGACCATTCCAAGTTTAGACATTATTTTTTCTATCATAAAGCTATTCGTTTTTGTGGTTTTTTGAATCCACGATTTTCTGTTATCTATGATACAGGCAGTGCCCTTTTCTGTAGTCTTCGGGAGATAATCTTTTTTTGTTTTCAAACGCCATTTTATAGTCTTTCATATACCATTCCCATGCTTCTTGCATTACATAGTCCTTGTCATATAATATCCAAATTAACCTGTCCCATTCGTAGTTCGAGGCTTTGGGAACCATCGTTACTTTACTTCCTTTTTTACCGCTTGGGCGATTGGCTTTTACTTGATACCTTATATTTCTATAAACGAAATCCGTCCCTTTGGCAACAGCAGTTTTATCTCTCATGTAATCAGAGTATTCTTTTTCTGACATACCAACCAACATTGCTGCATCATATTCAGAAATGGAACTTGTAATAGACGGTGCAACTCCAAAACTTGCTTGCCATTGCAAAGCAATATCTACAAGTTTATCTCTTAGCATTATTTTTTCTTCCATAGTCGTGAAAAATTGAATTTACGAATTTGCAGTTCACAGAAAGTGAATATTAATGTCTATTTTTCTTTTTGTTGGCATTTTTATTTGCCTCTAACCAAAGCAGGAAAGACAACAGGAAACATATAAGAGCAACATATTTTCCTCTATTTATTCCCGAATCACGACAAAAGACTCTATCAAGTTTCTCATCGTAGAAGAACGTGGTGTTGTTAAACCCAAGCTGTAAACTGTCACTCTTGTTTATGACAGTATCGTATTTTTTACCTTGGTAAATAATGTCTGCCGATGGGTGATGTCTTGAGCCACTTCG
>NZ_QSQJ01000087.1:0-2927 GCF_003436715.1 Prevotella sp. TF12-30
CTTATTCTCCTTTGGCTGCTTTAGAGCTTTATGTTAACAAAACTAACTCGTAGTTTTGCGGGGCGAGAAACATAGAGTTATGCCTGAGAAAACACCGTTTCTTGTTGGTAGAAGTTTCTCGCTTGTGAGTTTTACGCATAAAGCAAAAGCGTGACAGTGACAGTTACAGTTTCATTTTTCTCTTCTCTACCTATCCCCAAAAAGGGTAAAGAGAAATTTTATATTTATATATATATATAAATATAACTATCTAATTATACTTTTTTCACACTTCGGCACTCTTGAAGGGAAAGTTGCGGAAAACAAAACTGTAACTGTCACTGTCACGCTTTGGGCTGCCATGGAGAGGTGGAAGAGTTCAACTGTACAGTTAGAAAGAGTTCTGTCATGCCTTTGCCATATTTATTTTCATTTTTTCCGCAAAATCCTTGCTTGTTTCAAAAATAAATTGTACTTTTGGAGCATGAATAACAAGCTATTCTTATCTTGTGTATGATAAAAGCATGAAAGTTAGCGAGTTATCTCATAGTAAACAACTAACGGTGAAAATCATAAACCAGAACGCAAACCCCGCTTGGCAGAGTTAACGCTCTCCAGGCGGGGTTTCTGCATTCATAAATTGATAATAGTGAATGAAAAATCCATTTGAATGGTTCCATAACCTATATTATGGAGAGAAGAATAGTCTTGGTGCTTTTGACACAAAGAATCCAACGTCGCTTGATGCATTGCTCAAGCAACTGTACATGACAGCGCATCATAGCGGGCATTTGCTTATGAAAAATTCGCTTCCTGCATTCAATGCAGCTTATTGTGTTGCCGTTTGCATTTTACAATCTGAAGCTATTGATGAGACTAATTTAGATGAGGAAATCGATTATACTATCAATACAATTTGGTTGGAGGATTATAAGAGAACTCATAAGGCAAAGGTTAGTCATTGCCCTTTTACCGAACTTGTGCTCATTAAATGGATGGTTTATGCTATTTTATTTCTGCAAGAAGAAAAAAGTCACGAGATGGCTTTTTTCCTAGTTGATTTCCGTAAAAATTTGGAGGTTCAAGATGAAGATGAATCTATTGATGCAGATGAATATGATTGGGGGATTATTGATGCTATGAATAGTTTTGATGAAACCATACTTGACTGGAAGTACCGCTATCGTACTTCTCTTCGACCACATCCTTTGCATCCCAAGTTTTACACTTCAAAACTCTGGATAGATATAGTTCGTCATTATAGTTTGGATGACTTGAAGTTGCAGCTCGCTTTATTTCCAACTATCGATGAGCAATTGGCTTTCCTGAACTGGGCAAAGGAAGAGTCCCAAAAACCACAACCTATGGATTACCTGGATGATTCCTTACCATTTTAACTAGACACTGCAAATATTGATTATGATTATTACAGATGATTTATATGCCGACCTTTCCAAGCGAATAAAGGCCGGAGAGTTTTTGAAGAAGAGGGATGCCTCTTCCAGCAGTCTGCCCTCTCTTCCTGAGGGTGCAGATGAGCGTATGCAGTCGTTTTACGAAGATTGCCAGGCATCGCGTGCTTTGGACGAGAAGAAGATCAAGGCTTTGGAGAATGAAATCCAGGCTTTGAAAGATGAGGCAAAGGCACGGATGGGGCGCAATGATGCGAATGAAGCGATTGCAGAGTTCAATTCAGCATTGGAAACTGATTACGATAATTACAAGGCTGAGTCGGAGAAGACCATCACAACGCTGAAGGAGGCGCTGGATGATGCCCGAAAGTTATCTACTGATGCCTTGGACAGAAATAAGAAACTGCTGAAGGAAATTGAGCGGTTGAGAGCCAAGAATGAAACACTTAGCAGTTTTGAAGCTATATCATATAAGCGTATGCCGCCACCTGTGCATGAAGAAAGCGGGAAAGATGATGGCAGCAAGGCAAAGGCCAAGATTGCAAAGAAGATCATCAAGGCTGGCGTGGATTATGCTTCTGATATTGCAAAGGTAAAAACCCCAGAGGATGGACACATGTGTATGCGCTTGCTTGACTATATGCTGGAAGAGGGTGTAAAGAAGGAGCTCTCTCATGACAAGGATACCCAATATGAACTGGGTAACATGATTCTGGGTATCATTCCAAACCGTGACAGGGCAATAGAGGAAATGAATGCCCGTAAGGTTGAAAATGAAGCTAGAGTTGTAGTCAGCAACGGCGGAATTTACAATAACGAGGTAAACAATCAGCATGTCGTTCCGCAGAACACGGGCAATGTCCTGCCTGGAGAAGGGATGCCGCAGTATAAGTTGGAGGATATGCCGCAGAATAAGTTGGGAGGTGATCAGCAATGAAAGAGAATCGGAAAGAACCTAAGGTAGTCATCTGTCCTGGTGCTATCTACAACGGATATGTGGAGCACCAGAATATCTTTGGCGTGATGAATGTATATCCATCGGGTGGAGGAGAAGCTGGGCAGAAGAGCCAGAGCATGGCTCATGTCGGGCAGATTGGGAAGCCATCCCACAAGGGCAGAAACAGCGAGCACCTCTTTGCCCTCGACGATGCCTGCTACTGCAAGGATGAGGTGGAAACCCGCCAGCAGGTAAGCCTCTTCTGCCGATTCCTGAAGCAGAACGAGATGCAGGGCGAGCCTATCAGTGCTAAGGTGGATTCGCCCCTGAACATCGCTATTTTCTCTTTTGTGAGACATTGGAAGGAACTGGGTGTTATTCCTCCAAAACGAGTAGTGGGAGTAAACACTATCTTCAGATTCCTCTCGGAAGATTGCCGCATCAGCAACTATGCTACGGGCAAATCTTTCTATAATGCCTTCAATGGTAGAGAACCGAAACCGGATGCCGATATCGAGCGGAAAGTGGATGCTTTTTTCGAAGAAAATAACGCCTAAAAAAGCAAAAAATAGCAGAATGATGCTTTTATTTTGAGTTTC
>NZ_QSQJ01000088.1:0-2626 GCF_003436715.1 Prevotella sp. TF12-30
TCGTTCCTGTCCTTGCCCTTGGCTTCCACCTTGTACGAGAGGGTGGTGCTGAGGTTCTTCAACCGCTCGGAATCCTCCCTACGACTGAGCAACACCTCGTCCACGACAATCAGCAGCTTGCCAGCCCAATCGGAATTGAACTGACTGCGGAAGTCCTCGTTGGTGTTGAATGTCACGTTGTCTTGGAACAACGCTTTCAGAAAGTTCAAGAACGTGGTCTTGCCTGTGTTCCTCTCCTCTGATACGAGCAGCAGAATGGGCAACTTTTGCACAGGTTTGAGATAGAGTAGTTGCAGGTAGTCCATGCCAAGCTCGTATTGCTCACCAAAGATGTGACTTACCAACTTCTTGATGTTCGGAAAGTCCCCTTGCATTGGCTTGTGACTTATCGGCTCGTATAGATTGAGGAAACCATCTATCACCGTGCGATGGTTCACATGTTCTGGAACGGTACAGAAGCCGTCATACTTGTGAACGTACTTGATGAACTCCTTGCCGTAGTCCTGACGCAAGGTTTCCATGTTCCAAGGAATGCGCTTTCTTACCTTTCCACCACTGATGTTAGGTTGGTCAACCACCTTGTACAAGGTAGTGCCAACACGGATGAACACCTCGTTTGTCGGAGGTGCAGCCTGTGGCTGTTTGCTTCCCACAGCCACAGGCTGATTGTTGTCGTTTGTCTTGCTCATAATCTAACCTTTGTGAGTTGATAAAATTAAAGTTGCAAAGGTAAGGGCGGAAAATCAAAACGCAAAACACAAACCTACGCAGAATGGAGAAGTTTGCACCGGCAATGTTAAAAGATTGGAAATCAAGGTGCTTGATGTAGCCTTTCGGGATAAGATAGAACGAAAAATCCCGAAGAAAGGCTTGCTGGTAAACCTTTCCTCGGGATGAACAAAAATGTATTCCTGCATGTCATACGTTTTATATGTCATACGATAAAACTGTAAAACGTTTGACATCGGCAGTTCTTCGTTCTTCACAGAAATGCTTGATACGACAGTGAATCAGTACGTCAGCAAGTCTATACGACAGTGAATAACCGATGCCTCAAAGATGCGAGTTTTTCAGCTAAAGTAATTAGTCCCTCCGTAGAGTTGCAGGACAATGGCTGTTTTCTCTTTTGCTCCGTACAGCCTCTTGAAGATGGCATTACGAAGTTGCATAGCCCCATTAGAGGTGAGACGGAAGCAAATGGCAACAACCATAGGGAATCCATACAATGTTTGCCAAATACCCTTGGAAGTTTCTTGTCTTTGTTGGACTTCCGACATAGACAACATGCCTTCTTTATATATGACTTGTATCACAGAGTTGAGTTTTGGGGCGGTAACATGAAGCATATTGACCAATTCTCCCTCACTCATCCACAAGTTCTCCAAGTTGGACGGAATGGAAAGTATTCCATTTCCGTCCACGGTGATTACAGTCCTTTTCATACCATTCCTCCCATAACAGGCAAGTGCCCCTTGATTCGACTTTCAAAGACTGCTATGTCATGGTCAAGTTTGTTGCTTGTCACCTTGGCGTATATCTGCGTCGTGGTGATGTTTGTATGGCCAAGAATCTTGCTCACGCTCTCTATCGGCATACCATATTCCAAGGCTAAAACAGCCCAAGAGTGGCGAGACACGTGAAATGAAACCCGCTTCTTGATGCCACACATTGCAGCAACTTTCTTGATGCGCTTGTTGATGTTGCTAAGATTGCCGATATTGAATACGTGGCTTCCTTTTCTGAAAGACTTGTATCTCTCAATAATCTGCATGGGAATATCCATCAACTTGATTTGAAAAGGTACACCAGTCTTCTGACGCTTGGACACAATCCAAGGAGCACCGTTTATCATGCTGATGTTATCTTCCGTCAAGTTCTTGATGTCGATGAAAGAGATACCTGTCCAACAACCAAAGAGAAAGAGGTCTCTCGCAAATGCCATATTCGGGTCTTCCAACTTCATCTCTGTCATGGCGGTAAGCTCGTCCAAGGTCAAGAACTCACGTTCCTTGTGATCTGGGTCAACGTGGTACATGGCAAACGGATTTCTTGGTATCTTGCCGTTGTAGTGAGCTGCCGTTACGATATGTTTCAGTGGTATGGAGTAAATCCAAATAGAGGACTGCGCAAGTCCTACAACATTCTTCAAGTACAGACAATAGTCACGAATGAACTCCTCTGTAAGCTCATTCATGGACATATCGCTGCGCTTGTACTGATACTTGATGAACTCGGCAACATACTTTCTTACCGTCAGATACTTGCGGTAGGTGTTCTTGGCTCTGTCCTTGCCTACACGCTTGGCAAAGGCTGCGTTCTCCTTGTCAAAGGCTCTGAGCAAGGTCTCGTACTCTGTGCCTATGCCTTGGTAGGCATTTCTCACCATCTCAGCTGTAACGAACGCCTCACGGTCGGAAAGGCGTTGGTAATGCTTGGCGATTTGAGCCTTGATGTTGTCAAGCGCAAAGTTCACCTCCTTGGCTTCCTTGCTCTTGCCAATGGCTCTGTTGCCCTTGGCATCCCAGATAGCCTTGGTCACGCTCTGCTTGCAACTGAACTGTGCGATAGTTCCGTTGATTGTCACTCGTCCCATGATAGGGACAATTCCGTTTCTCTCCTTGCTTCC
>NZ_QSQJ01000088.1:2636-2839 GCF_003436715.1 Prevotella sp. TF12-30
CATGATAGGGACAATTCCGTTTCTCTCCTTGCTTCCATTTATATAGAAGACTGTCTTGAAAGTGCATCTCATAATTCTTACTTTTTTGTTCGGTGCAAAATTAAACTGTGAGAGCTGCATGACAAAACCAAAACTTACGCAGAATGGGGAAATATGAACCGTCACCGTTAAAAATGCTTATTAGGGCGTTTCTGCGAGGTAAT
>NZ_QSQJ01000089.1:0-2736 GCF_003436715.1 Prevotella sp. TF12-30
AGGTTTCGTTCGTAGGCTACAAGACGATTTGCAAGCTGGTACCTATTGCCCGCATCGGAAATGTGAGGATGCAGGCGAATGCCTATCAACTGGGCAAAGTGGAAGTAAAGGGCAAGCTGCGTATCGACCACGGAGACCATGCCTCTTATACATTCTCTGACGAACAGATCAGGAACTCACGCCATTCACAGGATCTCCTGGGAACACTCCCGGGAATCTATACCGATCCGATGACCGGCAAGACATCCAGTATGACCGGCAAATCCATCAAGATTCTCATCAACAACGTGCCGATGACGAGCGAGAACGACTTGAAGGCTATTGCCGCCAACAAAATAAAGAAGGTGGAATACTACGAAGATCCTCCTATCAGATACGGCGATGTGGGCATCTTGATGAACATCATTACCAAACCGCTTGATACGGGTTATACTACTGGTTTTGATGTGTCCAGCGCCTTGACCACAGGGTTTAGCAATGATAATGTGTATTTCAAGTACAACAAGGGCAATCATCAGTTTTCCTTCGATTACAGCATCAACGTGAGAAACTATCGTGACTGGATAGAAGACAACCAGTATTCCTTTACGCTTGACGACCAACAGGCTGTCTATGATTACCATCTGCACAAGCGTTTTGGCTATACCGACAACAAGTTCAATCTGAAGTATGCTTACAGCAAGCCAGACAACGTAACCTTCCAGGTCACCTTTTCGCCAGAATTGTCACATAAGTTCAACAGGGGAAATAGCGAGGTTGCAACGCAAGGAAACGAGGCTTGGCAGGATGGTTTCGGAAACACGAAGGATATTGTAGATTACGTGAAACCCGCAGTAGATCTCTATCTCAGCAAGCAGTTTGCCCATAAGCAGACACTCGATGTGGACGTGCTCGGCTCTTACTTCAACACCAGGCAGCAAATGCTCAACCGGCAATGGACTTCCGACAAGGATAGCATCTTGACCGATGACGACATGCACTCCAGGAGCCACATCTATTCCCTGATAGGAGAAGCTGATTATACCAAAGAATGGGAGCAGGGAGAGCTGTCGGCAGGAGTATATACCTGGAACAAGTGGAGCGACTATAATGTGCGCAATATCCTTTCCGGCTATGAGCCATCCAAGTATTCTTCATGCATCAAGATCAATACGGTTTATGCCCAATACCAGAACCATATCGGCAAGTTTACCTATCGTATAGGCGTAAAGAGCACGTGGAGAACCCAGAGCTATCAGGATCTCACCTATAACAACAACTATATTCTTCCGTTGCTGTATTTATCTTATAAGCTGAAGAACGGTTCGTTGCAGCTGCTATCATCCAGCGGCACCAATTACCCCGCCATCTCAACATTGAGCGAGAACATGACGATTGTCATCCCCGGACTGATGAAGCAGGGCAACCCGAATGTAAAGGCTACGATGGAATGGGGACCGATATTCAGATACACCTATAATGATGCGATGCTCTACCTGCAAGTAGCACTTTATGGAATCTATAATGACAAGGTAATTACACCTTATTATTATTGGACCACGGTGAACGACAAGCGCAGCATAGTTTCTACCTATGAAAACGGCAGTTTCTATTGGCGTTATGGCACAGGCTATTATCTTCAGTTCAAGCCGTTCAAGAACGAGATTTTGAAACTGATGGTGGGTGGAGGTTTTGAACGGGAGGTAATCAGCAATTCCTATGGTCGCCATTGCTACTGGTGGAGTCCTTTCAAATATGGCATCTATTTCCGGAAGGGAAACTGGGGAGCATCTTACCAGGGAAATATTCCTTCGAAGATGGCAGTCCTGAACTATCGCAAGGCAGATGAGTCCAAGAGTGAATTCTCTGCTTTTTACCAGAAGGGAGCCTGGCGTTTCTCGTTCTATGGCTTGTGGATGTTTGCACCAGCCAAGTACGAGAGCCAGACGTTCGACAATCCGATTATGAACCAGACGGAACAGCACATCATCAAGGATAATCGCCGCATGCTGACGCTGGGTGTCAGCTACAACTTCTTCTCCGGAAAGAAGAAGAACATCCGGAAGAACATCAACAACTATGATGCTGATGCTGGCGCATTCAAGTAATTCCTGTATTACATTTTATCGTCTATAGACGATGAAAACGACGACTTGTAGTTATAAAAAATATTCTGCTAAGGGTTAGGAAAATGAAAATTCGATTGTAATATAGGCAAAAGAAAAGAAATAAAGTAATGCAAATAAACAAAGAAACGATAGAACAGCTCTTCCGGCAGCATTATCTGAGGATGTACCAATTGGCCAGGGTACTTCTGAAGGATGATGCAGCCAGCAAGGATGTGGTAAGCGAAGTCTTTGCCGATGTACTCGACGGAAAGACCCAGTTGGATCTTGATAACGAGACTATAACCAGCAATTCGCCCCTGCCTTCCACTAACGCCGGGAGCTATCTTCTGGTGTGTGTGCGCCATAAATGCCTCAACCTGTTGAGCCGACAGAAGATGAAAGACCGGGTTCATCACCTCCTGAAAGCCGATACTTCGCCTTCGATAGCTCCCCTGGAAGCGACGATTGCCGAAATAGACAAGGAGACCGAAAAGTACGAGGCAATTCAGACTTATATGGATGCTGAACTCACGCCACAAACCCGCAAGGTACTCGATCTCCGCTTTCGGCAGAAACTGAAATATCGGGAGATTGCTACGGAATTGGGCATCAGCGAAGTGGCAGTTTATAAGCATCTGGCGCAAGGCAT
>NZ_QSQJ01000009.1:0-95470 GCF_003436715.1 Prevotella sp. TF12-30
TTCGTGACTCATATCTCTGAGCACAACTCTCCATACAGCCGAGGCACCATTCACGGTGTGCTGATGGATGCCCTCGACTGCCTGAAGCATCTGATTCTGGACGGCAAGAGCGTTCGTTTCTCCGACCTCGGATTGTTCTCCATCGGCATGACTTCACGTGGCGAGGTGAGCAAGGAGAAGGTGACGGCAGCTAGCGTGCTGGGCGTGCATCTTATTGTAAGAAACACAAAATCATGGAGCAACGCCGAGCTGAAGAAGCTCACCAAGATCGTGGCATACGATGACTATACCACCGGGGCTGAGGACGGCGGTGGAACTGAGAACACGCCGAGCGGAGGCAACACCAACCAGGGCGCTGGCGGGGAGACTAATAAGGATAACGGCGGAACATCGCAGGGCGGTGGTGGTACCAGCCAGGGCACTGGCGGCGGAACCGACAGCGGAACTGACGGCGGCGGCGACAACGTAAATTTTTAAATCTAGGTTGATGCGGATTGCAAATCCGCAGAGCCAAAATAGGTTAGGACGTTTTTTAACGGCGGATTGCAAATCCGCCGAAACACCTAACGGAATTTATCACTAATCATTAATCACTAAAAAAAACTGCTTATGAAGAAAGAAACCTGGAAAACTGTATTTCAGATAGTACTATCTATCTTGACCGCCATTGCCGCCTCGCTGGGTGTGACGAGTTGCATGTCGTAGAACAACACGAACACTAACAAGAAGTGCCGGCAAGTTAAATCTTGTCGGCACTTTTCTATTCTTATATCATCCACACTAGGGGGCCATAATTTTCACTCTATTCAAAGGTACCAAGGAGCTTGGTACCTTTGTTGCTTTATCTTGGTACCTTTCACCCTAATCAGGAATAGGGATTTCCCCCTTCTACTTTAGGGAATCCTTCTCGTTTCTTTTCGGAAGAAAGTAGTACTTTTGCAGACGTAAACAAGATAATGACCGAGCACTCTTTTTTAAAGGGGCTCAAGATAATAACTTTCAAAAACAGTATCGCTTATGAAAAGAAATGAAGTAATGGCACTCATCGCCACAGCCATATTGATGTTTGCCGTATGCCTCTCGGCTTCGGCTAAGGGAAAAAGAAACGTGGAGCGGGGAATGACCAAGCAGGAAGTGATTGCCATTCTCGGAGAACCTAAGCTCACCAGTTTCGACATGTATGGGGACAAATGGGAATATGCTAAATATAATAATCTGTTTGGAGATTCCAAGTACATCACGGTCTTCTTCGACAGAAACGGAAAGGTTGTGCAGTACGATACAAGAATCATAGACCCCAACAGCCAGACATCAAATGTACAGCAACCACAACACCCTACTCCACCCCTCTACGATGGAAGATGTGATCCCGATGGCAGAATGGATTACGGCTACAGCCTCGATGATGCTTCCTTCTCCAAACTATATAATAAGGTGAAGAAAGCAAGCTTCGACGACAACAAGTTCGACCTGATAGAAGTGGCAAGCCTCGGCTGCTATTATTCCTGCGCCCAGGTGGTCCGCATCATGAAGATATTCCCTTTCGACGACGAACAGCTGAAAGCGCTCAAAATGATGGCGCCACATATCGTGGATCTTCAGAATACAGGCCTCATCTATAAAGTATTCAGCTTTGACAGCGAAAAGGATAAGGCTGAGGAAATCATCAGAAATAGCAAATAAATAAGATGATTGATGCGGATTGCAAATCCGTGAGCAAGATGCGCATCTTGCTCACGGATTTTTCTTTCCCCTTCCCTTTCCATTTTTTCACAAAAATCACAAGGATTGTTAAAATTGAAACTTTATGCTAAACTTTTCCGTCTAAATGCAATCAGATTAATATCTTTCTGAAATAAATAAAACGGGATAAAAAGAAAATAGAAGAAGATTATGAACGGAAAAGTAAAAAACACAATGGCTGCTCTGCTCCTCGTGGCGGCACCATTGGCTACGCAGGCAAAACAATGGTCGCTGAAAGACTGTATCGACTATGCGCTTGCCAACAACATTTCTCTTCAGAAGACGCAACTTACCAAGGCCAGCGCCCAAGAAGATTATCTGCAGTCGAAAGCGGCTCTGCTTCCGTCGCTCAGCGCCAGCACCAACCAAAGCGTGAACTATACGCCGTGGGTGGCTAGCGGAATCAGCGGAGACGGTTTCTCGAGAGCAAGTGTGGATAAAGTATATTACAACGGAAGTTATTCAGTAGCGGGAAACTATACCATCTGGAACGGAAACAAGAATCATAACCAGATTAAACTGAACAAACTTGCTGCTGAAGCTGCCGATCTTGATTCGGCTACCCAGGCTATCAAACTGCAGGAACAGATTGCACAGCTCTACGTGCAGATTCTCTACTCTACAGAGGCTATCCAGGTGAACAAGGAGAGCTATCTCTCGAGCCAGCAGAACGAGGAACGGGGCAAGGAGATGGTGAAGATAGGCAAGATGAGTCAGGCTGACCTGGCACAGCTCACCGCTCAGCGGGCTCAGGATGAATTCAACATCGTGCAGGCTGAAAGCAATGTGAAGAACTATAAGCGACAGTTGAAGGAACTGCTTCAGATTACAAGCGATGAAGCTTTTGACATCGAGATTCCGAATACCACCGATGAGATGGCTCTCGTGGCTGTTCCGGCAATGAACGGAGTCTATGCTGCGGCTCTCGAAAACCGTCCGGAGTTCAAGACCATCAAGAATCAGTTGGCTCAGAACGACTTGAACATCAAGATTGCGAAGGCGGGCAAGCTGCCTACCATCAGCGCCAACGGTGGTATTTCTACCAGCAATACTTCCATGAACAGTACAAGCTTGGGCAAGCAGTTGAAGACCAACTTCAGCGTTGGAGGCGGCGTAGGAGTGAGCATCCCTCTCTTTGAAAACCGAACCACCAAAACTCAGGTGAACAAGGCTTTGATTCAGCGCGAAAGCATCCAGCTCGACCTGAAGAACCAGCAGACTCAGCTCTACTCTACCATAGAGAATTACTGGTTGCAGGCTACCACCAACCAGAGCCAGTTTAAGGCAGCAAAGGTTAGCAGCGAGAGTGCCCAGACCAGTTACAATCTGCTGAGCGAGCAGTTTAAGCTGGGATTGAAGAACATCGTTGAGCTCCGAACAGGAAAGGATAACCTGCTCAAGGCGAAGCAGGACGAGCTCCAGGCCAAATACCTTGCCATCCTCAACATCAATATGTTGAAATTCTATAAGGAGGGACATATTTAAGGAGAGTGAAGGAGTTAAGGAGCTCCTTAACTCCCCCTCCCTAACAAAGTTTTATTATTTCGAATTAAATTAATCTGATTATAAAAAATGAAAAAGTTGAGAATTAGCAAAATCTGGATTGCTGTCGTGGTGATAGTAATCGTTGCCGTGGCGGCATGGGCGATGTCGGGCGGAAAAAAGGAGGAAGATATTAACTTCAAGGAGGAAAAGGTGGCGCTGAAAACCTTGCAGAACAGCGTAACCGCTACGGGTACTATCGAGGCTGTAACCTCAGTAACCGTAGGTACACAGGTGAGTGGTATTGTCAACAAACTCTATGTGGACTACAACTCCCAGGTAAAGAAGGGACAGGTCATCGCAGAACTCGACAAGACCAATCTCTTGAGCGAACTGAATACCGCGAAGGCAAACCTAGCCAGCGCACAGAGCAGTCTGAACTATCAGGCAGCCAATATGGAGCGCTACAAAACCCTTTACAAGAAGGGACTTGTCAGCGCCGATGAATACGAGAATGCCCTCCTCACCTATCGCCAGGCTAAGGAGCAGGTTGCCTCTTCCAAGGAAAACGTACAGAGAGCGCAAACCAACCTCGGCTATGCTACCATCACTTCTCCTATCGATGGTACCGTGATTTCGAAGAGCGTAGAAGAAGGTCAGACCGTAGCAGCCAGCTTCAACACCCCAGAGCTCTTCACCATTGCCAAGGATTTGACCAATATGCAGGTAGTTGCCAATGTTGACGAGGCTGATATCGGCGGTGTAAAGGAAGGCGACCGAGTAACCTTCACCGTAGATGCCTATCCGGATGATACCTTCGAGGGAACCGTGAAGCAGGTGCGCCTGGAAGCTACAACTACCAACAACGTAGTAACTTACGAGGTAGTGATTTCTGCTTCAAATGCTGATTTGAAATTGAAACCGGGTCTTACAGCCAACGTTACCATTTACACCCAGGAGCGCAGCGGCGTGCTCGCCGTAGCCAACAAGGCTCTCCGCTTTACCCCTACCAAGGAAACCGTGGGCAAGGATATGAAGATCGTGGACTGCAAGGGTAAAAACAAGGTCTGGACATTGAATGGCAACACCCTCACCGCTCATCCTGTAACCATCGGTCAGAGTGATGGAATCAATACAGAAATCACCAAGGGATTGAAGCAGGGCGATAAGATTGTTACGGAAATTGTGGTGAATGTTCCGGAAGAAGAGGATGCTCCACAGCAGAGTCAGGGACTGATCAGCGGTCCGGGTCCTAGAGGAAAGAAGAAGTAAGGGGAGAAGTAAAAAAGAATCATTATGTCTGAAACATCAAATAACAACGAGAACAAGAAGGTGGTGATAGAGCTCGACAACGTGCGTCGCGACTTTCTTGTGGGTGATGAAACCGTCCACGCCCTGAAAGGCGTAAGCTTCAAGATCTACGAGGGCGAGTTCGTTACCATCATGGGTAAGTCGGGTTCCGGCAAATCCACCCTGCTCAACCAGCTGGGCTGTCTCGACACCCCTTCCAAGGGTGAATATTACCTGGATGGCGTGAGTGTGCGCAAGATGAGCCGCAACGACAGAGCCATCCTGCGCAACCGCAAGATTGGCTTCATCTTCCAGAACTACAATCTCCTGCCGAAGACCACGAGCGTAGAGAATGTAGAGCTGCCGCTGATGTACAATCCTGCCATCAGCGCAGAAGAGCGCAAGCAGCGTGCCATCGAAGCTCTGAAGGCTGTAGGATTGGGCGAGAGACTCTATCATAAGAGCAATCAGATGTCGGGTGGACAGATGCAGCGTGTAGCCATCGCCCGGGCACTGGTGAACAATCCTGCCGTGATTCTCGCCGACGAGGCAACGGGTAACCTGGACACGAGAACCAGTTTCGAGATTCTTGTCCTTTTCCAGAAACTCTACGCTGAGGGCAGAACCATCATCTTCGTAACCCACAACCCGGATATCGCCAAGTATTCCAGCCGCAACATCGAATTGCGCGACGGACACATCATCAGCGATACCTATAATGACAACATCCTTTCGGCAGCAGAAGGCCTTGCCGCCCTGCCAGCCAATACGGACGAATAACAGTATAGAATATGAATTATCAGAATCTTTTTAAGATAGCCATCCGGGCGATAGCAGCCAACAAGATGCGCTCCTTCCTCACAGCCCTGGGCATCATCATCGGTATTGCAGCCGTGATTACGATGCTTGCCATCGGACAGGGAAGTAAGGCGAGCATCAAGGCGAACATCGCCGAGATGGGTAGTAATATGATTATGATTTCGCCGGGTGCCGACATGAGAGGCGGTGTGCGACAGGATGCTTCCTCGATGGAGACCCTGAAGCAGGCAGACTACCAGAGCATCAAGGAGGATTGTAATTACATCAGTGCCATTTCGCCTACCGTAAACAGTTCGGGACAGTGGATCTACGGCAACAACAATACGCAGAGTTCCATCTATGGCGTGAACCAGGACTACCTGAGCATCCGCCAGCTGAAGGTGGCAGATGGAGAAATGTTTACCGATACCGACATCAAGGCAGCTGCCAAGGTCTGCATCCTGGGTCAGACCGTAGTGGATTATCTTTTTCCCGACGGCAGCGACCCGATCGGCAAGGTAGTACGTTTCAACAGCATCCCGTTCCGTGTGATAGGTGTGCTTCAGAAGAAGGGTTACAACTCCATGGGAATGGACCAGGATGACCTCGTGCTCGCCCCATACACCACCGTGATGAAGCGAATCCTGGCACAGACCTATCTGGGCGGAATCGTATGTTCTGCCATTACTGAGGAAGCATCGCAGCCTGCGCAGGATCAGATTTCGGAAATCCTCCGCCGCAACCACAAACTGAAGGATGCCACCGAGACCACCGAGGCAGATGAGGATGATTTCAACATCCGTTCGCAGGAGGAAATCTCCAGCATGATGAATTCCACCATGTCCACCATCACCATCCTTCTGGGTAGTGTGGCAGGAATCTCCCTGCTGGTGGGCGGTATTGGAATCATGAACATCATGTACGTTTCCGTTACCGAGCGAACCCGTGAAATCGGTCTTCGAATGAGTGTGGGAGCCAGGGGAATCGATATTCTGAACCAGTTCCTCATCGAGGCGATTCTGCTCTCTGTAACGGGTGGAATCATCGGAGTGATATTGGGAGTGAGTCTGTCGCTGAGTCTGAATGCCTTCCTGCACATAGCCACTCAGATAGAGCCTTGGAGCATCATCATGAGTTTCGCCGTCTGTACCTTCACCGGCGTGTTCTTCGGATGGTATCCGGCAAAGAAGGCAGCAAGACTCGACCCTATCGAGGCAATCAGATACGAGTAAAAATCTGATCAGTTTTTTCTGAAATATATCTGTTTTATCAAAACTTTATTGTATTTTTGCAGAAGAATTCAAGAAACTCAAACTCAATTGAGTTCATCTGGATAAAATAGAAATATACTTGAGATAAAACAGATAGAAAAAAAGAAAAATGAATACAGAAATATTATCAGCAGATAAAGACCCGATGGGCGCAGCTATTCTCGACTTCCAGAAGCAGGGGAAGGCAGCCCGACTGAGAGTGCTCTCTTCGATGTTCGAGGAAGACGAAATGCCAGTGAGACATCTCTTCAGAAGCGTTCTGGAAATGCCGCTTCTGGAGCAGAAAGCCTTGCAGCTAGCCAAGGGACGGGTGCTGGATATCGGAGCCGGAAGCGGTTGCCATACGCTCGCCCTGCAGGAGAAGGGATTTACGGTGAAGGCGATTGATATTTCGCCCTTGAGTTGCGAAGCAATGAAGTTGAGAGGGGTGAAGGATGCGGAATGCATCAATCTCTTCGACGATCATCTGGGAACGGGTTTCGATACGATTCTCCTCCTGATGAACGGAACGGGAATTGCCGGGAAGATAGAACATCTCCCTGCCCTCTTCCAGCGCTTGAAGGCGTTGCTGAATCCGGGCGGTCAGATTCTCATCGATTCCTCCGACCTGAAATACATCTACGAGAATGAGGATGGAAGTTTCGATATCAATCTGAACGGAGCCTATTACGGAGAAGTAGATTATCAGATGATCTACAAGGATGTAAAGGGCAACCGCTTCGACTGGCTCTACGTGGATTTCCCATTATTGAAATCCATCGCCGAAACCTGCGGGTTGCATGGTGAACTCGTGGCAGAAGGCGAACACTACGACTATCTGGCGAGGATCTTCTAAGCATCTAAAAGGCGATAAGATTTTACAGTATATAAAGAAAAAAGGAGTTAAGGCCATCATCTTAACTCCTTTTTTCTTTATATTTTACTGAAGTTTCGCATGCGGTTCAAGTACGGGCTGAAGGCCCAAAAGCTCTTAGCCCATAGCATCGCCCTGGGTATGTATGGACGTAAACCTGTCGCCCTGTAAGGGCAAAAGCTCTATTTTATCGCAGAAATCGTGACATCCGAGAAATCGTTCATCAGGTCAAGAATCTCCAGGGTATGGAAATCCTTCTTCGCCTTCACTTCAATATTCGCCTCCAGGAATTCCTCCTTGGATAACCGGCGCTCTTTCAGTTCGTAGGAATGCACCTCCATTCCCTTCTGCTTGATTTGACTGATGAATTCCTTCACGCTCTCACGAGACGGGGCAGAGAAATTCAGCTCAACGGTAGTGGTTCCCAATGGCGGAATCCAATAGTTCAGCACCTCCAGTCCCAGCAGCACCATCACCGTGGTAAGAGCCGCCGCAACATACATTCCCGTACCGCACGCCAATCCGATGGCCGCCGTCACCCACAAGCCAGCCGCCGTAGTAAGACCACGCACCACATTCTTCTGGAAGATGATGGTACCGGCGCCCAGGAATCCGATGCCCGAAACCACCTGCGCCGCCACACGCGAGGAATCCTTCAGATCCACTCCGAATCCAAACTGCGAAACCACACAGAAGAGCGCACTTCCCAAAGCCACCAGGAAGTGGGTGCGGAAACCAGCCTCCTTGGCACGATATTCTCGCTCAATGCCTATCGCTCCTCCCAAAAGCAGGGCGAGAGAAAGGCGGATGGTCAGGTCAATATAAGTTGCATCCATATTATTGTCCTTTCTTTAATTAATCAACAAAAAATCATTTAATTGCAAATATACAACTTTTCTTGGAAAGAAAGGCGAGAATTTCAAAAAAATAATGTATCTTTGCAACTGTTAGTGCCATTTTTGGCAATTTACTCTATTTATTCACAAATACACATTATTTAATAATATATATGGCAACAGTTGACGACAAGAAGATCATCTTTTCAATGGTGGGCGTATCCAAGATTATCCCACAAAACCAGAAGCAGATTCTGAAGAACATCTACCTATCGTTCTTCTACGGAGCAAAAATCGGCATCATCGGTTTGAACGGTGCCGGTAAATCTACGTTGATGAAAATCATCGCAGGACTTGAGCAACCTACCCAAGGTGAGGTGGTTTGGAGCCCAGGCTACTCTGTGGGCTACTTGCCTCAGGATCCTCCACTCGACGAGAACAAGACCGTGAAGGAAAACGTGATGGAGGGTGTGCAGAAAATCTATGATGCACTCGCTGAATACGAGGACATCAACAACAAGTTCGGTCTCGAAGAATACTACGGAGACCCTGATAAGATGGACAAGCTGATGCAGCGCCAGGCTGAGGTGCAGGATATCATTGATGCTACCGATGCCTGGAACATCGACTCCAAGCTGGAGCGTGCGATGGCTGCCCTTCACTGTCCTCCTGGCGATTGGCCTGTTACCAATCTCTCGGGTGGTGAGCGCCGCCGTGTGGCTCTCTGCCGCCTGCTCCTGCAGAAGCCGGACGTACTCCTGCTCGATGAGCCTACCAACCACCTGGATGCTGAGAGCATCGACTGGCTGGAGCAGCACCTGCAGCAGTATGAGGGTACCGTCATCGCCGTTACCCACGACCGCTACTTCCTCGACGACGTGAGCGAGTGGATTCTGGAGTTGGACCGTGGCGAGGGTATTCCATGGAAGGGCAACTACTCTTCATGGCTCGACCAGAAGACCAAGCGAATGATTCAGGAGGAGAAGACTGCCTCTAAGCGCCGCAAGACTTTGGAGCGCGAGTTGGAATGGGTTCGCATGGCACCTAAGGCCCGTCAGGCTAAGGGTAAGGCTCGTCTGAACTCTTACGAGCAGATGCTCAACCAGGAGCAGAAGGAGCGCGAGGAGAAGCTGGAAATCTTCATCCCTAACGGTCCTCGTCTGGGTAACAAGGTTATCGAAGCTCAGCATGTAAAGAAGGCATTCGGCGAAAAGGTTCTCTTCAACGACCTCAACTTCATGCTTCCTCCTAACGGTATTGTGGGTGTTATCGGTCCTAACGGAGCCGGCAAGACTACCCTCTTCCGCCTCATCATGGGATTGGAACAGGCTGATGGCGGCACATTCGAGGTGGGTGAGACCGTGAAGCTGGCTTATGTTGACCAGCAGCACAAGGACATCGACCCTCAGAAGACTGTTTACGAGGTGATTTCCCAGGGCAATGAGACCTTGCGTCTGGGTGGCAGAGATGTGAATGCACGTGCTTACATCAGCCGCTTCAACTTCTCGGGCACCGACCAGAGCAAGCTCTGCAGTGTTCTCTCGGGTGGTGAGCGCAACCGCCTGCAGTTGGCATTGGCATTGAAGCAGGAAGGCAACGTATTGCTCCTCGATGAGCCTACCAACGACATCGACGTAAACACGCTGCGTGCCTTGGAGGAAGGTTTGGAGGCATTTGCCGGTTGTGCGGTGGTTATCAGCCACGACCGCTGGTTCCTCGACCGAATCTGTACCCACATTCTTGCCTTCGAGGGCAATGGTGAGGTATTCTTCTTCGAGGGCAGCTATTCAGAATATGAAATCAACAAGGCTCGCCGCCTGGGCGATACAGAGATCAAGAAGGGTCGCTATCGCAAGTTGATGGAGGAATAAAGATTCGAAAAAGAAAAGAAGGACTTGGAAACGATAAGAATAATCGTTTCGGAAACAATAAAAAACAAAAGAGAGGGTGTGTCATAAGTACAAGACGCACCCTCTTTTTTGTTTCTATGCAGCCGTTTTCATAAGAAACTATCGCTGTATCAGATTTACTTATAGATTTCTACGTCATCTACAGCTATATAAGCAGGCGCATTATAACCATACTTCCCCTTCATATCTTCTGAAGCCTCATAGTTTACCTTCAAGCTGCTAATCTCGCCAAGAGAAGAGAGATCAACATACTGCCAGCTCTTCAAAGAGTTTGTACCATCCTGAACTGTGTACTTAACTGTACCTGTAGATGTAGTACCATCAGCCTTGAAGCCTTCGAACACGACAGAGATTTGGGTAGAACTTTTAGCCTTTGCACAGAAGTCATTGCCATTAGCCATCACATTGAGGAAGTAAGTACCATTGGTAATCCAAAGGCCTTTCATGGTGTGAGCCTTACCATCCTTAAAGTCAAGAACAGGAGCATTATATCCATCTATTGAACCATAAATCATCAAGAAGTTGCTGCCAGAGTGAGCTGCAAGATCTGCAGGAATAGAAAGCTGTGTATTAGATGTACCTTCAGCAATGGTACTATGATAGTTAGAAACAGCAGCACCGCCATTCCAATAAGCCCATGAGCCATAGCCATTATTTATCTTTGAATGCAAAGATGTTGTAGCATCAGTCCACTCATAAACTCCATTATCTTCAGTGAAACCCATACCACTCTCTCCATAGAGCATCTTTCCACCATACTGAGCATTATCTATCAATGCATTCCAGTTACTACCCTCGAAAGTGATGGTCTCATACTTAGGAGTGTTGTCATCGTCGTCGTCACTACATGCTGTGAAGAAACTAGTGGCACACACAAGTGCCAATAAATAAAAATACTTTTTCATCATTGTTGTTTTGTTTATTACTAAAATTATCTTATTATTTATTATCTCTTTCTACTCTTGGCACTGATTGACTTTTGGAGATGCAGGTCCTCAGCCCCACTCACCTCTGTGGAAGTCTCACCTAGCCAACCACACATTTGATTCTGTGCGCTATACACTCTCACGAAGTCGATGTGGTCGAGCGCCACTGGCTTTCGATTCTTATCTACCGCCCAAGAGATATCGAAACTACATCCATCAATGTCGCTATTGCTCACATTGTCAACATATCCATACCGGAAGGCATCACAAACCCAATGGGTTCCATTGCCGCTGGTATCATAGCCATTACGCGGCAAAAGGGTACCCTCGAAGCGTAATGGACTTGACAACCACAAAGGGAAATATTCCTGGGCATGGAAGGTATTGCGATTGATAACTCCACTCCTTCCCTGATTGTCTGTCCATGGAATATCATGCATGGCATCCTTGGTATAGGTTATCTCATAGCCATATACCACTTTGCCCACACTGTCAACATCAGCACTGCCGGAAAGTTCATACCAAGGATCGTCGGGCACCCCATTGCCATTCACATCCTGCGATACCATCACGATGCCAGGCTCGCTATTGTCCTTGAAAGCATTGCCCTTGATGTAAAGGTCTTTCTCACCTTTCACATTCGCTATAGAATGATCGAAATGAAAGGTGATGTAACCACCATAGGCACCCAGACTCACCAAACCGCCCTTGTCTCCACCGATGGCTTCTGTACATTTTCTTGCCATCGTCTTAGCATCGTCACCCTCCTCATATTGAGGCATTGTATTGACGAATTGTCCTGGAGCCGGCACATACTCATCCACCGCCAAGATATACTTGCTATACTTCTCGGCTGGTTGGCTCGGATCCGACGATGGCAACTGAGGTTTGCGATAAACAAACGCTGCCTCTGCCGGAATATCGCCCGTCCACACTCGCCAATCGAAGGTGCCATCCGCCTTGAAGTGAAACAACTCACCACTTGACACGTAATTTTTAGCATCCATCAGATAGAAATCTTTCTTCTGAGGATTGACGATGATGCCGTATGGCATTTCGATGGATTGTATCTCAGGAGCACTAGACAAGGAATGAGCAATTACCTTGTGTTGGCTGACATTCACGATGCCATACTCTATCGAATTCTTCTGTGAAGTCTCATTCCACTGCACACCTATATAATATAGTGAATCACCCACGATACACATGTTGGAGACCGGCACTTCCAGTTCACCTCCCTTTTCCATCTGCCCTGCAGCATTAGGCTTGAGCCAATACAATCGTGAAGGCACCTCCTTGTAGTCGCCTCGGGAACTCACCCATAGCTGCCCATACTTATCGGCACGACAGCGATGCAAGTTGATTGCCACATCAATCTTCCGCTCCTCCTTAAAGGTCTTGAGGTCGATGACGCTCACCGTACGATCGTAGTTGGGATTGCGATAACCGCCACTGTTGGCAACATACAGTTTGCCATGCACAACAGCCAATTCATCGGGCTGATAGCCCACCATCACCTTGTCCACTACCTTCATGGTCAGCGTGTCCACCTTATAAACAGCTCCCACTTCGGCATCCTGGCGCATATTCACAGGAGCCACATAGGCACTCACATAGGCAAATCCCCCATCAAAGGCAAGGTATCGACAGTTGGGGATGTCTATCTTCGCTACTTTTTTGCAAGTATAGGCATCTGCCACCTCCACCTTGTTGGAGCAGTTGATGACCATCCACAGTTTGGAGCCATATATCTTGATATCATTGCCAACATCACCCAGTTCCTTAATCTCGTTAGGATTGCGTTCAGAGTAGATGTTGCGATGATAAATGACGTTTTCACTATTATTACCCGACAAGTCCAGATAGTCGAGGGTAGCCTTGTTGCTGCCCATATTGCCCTGGTTGAGCAAGTAGAGTCCCATGACATCGCCCTTCTCAGCCTTACTGCCTGTATCCTCAGGCTCAGAAGAGATGACGGTGTCGCTATCCCGACACGACTGCATACATAGAGCCAGAAAACAAAGCAAGGCTAAGAACCAAGACTTTGCCAGATTGGGTTGATGATATATCTTATCCTTCATTTTTTTCAAAAGTTATATTCCAATGTCAGCATATAATTGCGCTTCGGCATCGGATAGTTAAGTATCACGTCATAATCCTGACTGAAGATGTTGTTGACATCCAGTCTTGTCGACCATCTCCTGGCATGATAAACCACGCTCATATCGTGCGTATACCAGGGCTGGAGATGGTTGTAGAGGATGTTCTCTTGCTGCGAATAACGTTCACCGGAATAGATGAAGCTATACGCCAAGTCCAACTCTCGCCATGACAGGCCCAAGATAGCAGACCCACTGTGCCATGGGATATAAGGTATCTGGTCCTTATAATAAGAGGTATTGGGATCGGTCACGTCGCGGGCATCCTGATAAGTGTACTGCAAGCGGGCCGTAACTTTCCAATCCTTGGCTGGCTCCAGTCCCACTTCTGCCATAGCATCGACGCCCTTGATGTGTACCTTGCCCAAGTTGAGCATCGTCCAACGGAATTGCTGTCCCTTGGGATAAGCTACAATTTTGTCGTACACCGTATTGTAATAGCCATCCACCTGTAAGCGGAAATGGTCAACGATGCCTTGCTTCCAATCCTTGTTCAGCACAAATCCCAGGTCATATTGCAACGCCGACTCTGGATTCAACTTACTGTTACCCATGTCGGCATAGTAGAGGTCGTTGAAGGTCGGCATGCGGAAGCTTTTCTTAGCGAAGGCCTTCACTGCCAGCAACTTGGATTCGAACGGATAGACATTTACAAAGAATGCTGGCGTCAGTGTGCTGCGAGATGACGAAGACGCCCCATACTTCACATGGTCCTTGACCACCTGCTCCACCAACGAGGCTTGTGCCTGGATGCGTGACAGCGTCAATGCCGTGGCTAACGACACAAAGTTGGAGTAACGATGAGGGAAAGCAAAGTCCACCATATTGGCATTCAACTTGTTCCACTTGAAGTCATAGCTCATTGAGACACTCCACTTTGACAATATCTCATAGACATTCGAAGTGGAGAAATACATCTCCTGCTGACGATAGGTATTGTCTACATGTATCTGCGTCTCATCATTATTGACATAGCGCGTCACATAATAGGCATACTTAGCCAATGCCTTGGTAGAGAATTTGTCACCAAATGACTTTTGGAATACAGCCTGTCCGAAGGTATTGTGGTCCCACTGGCGTTCGCCTCGTCGCCACACATTGTTGACGATGGCACCAGGTATTCCCCTTTCCGAATGGTAGGTATATGCCTTCACGTTCCAATATCCATCGGCAATGCCTCCCCTCACGTTTTCCTCGATACGGAAAGCCCAAATGTCACCATTGTGGCGCACGGCGGTGGTATCATAAGCCACCGTATTGTCTTCGGTCACTCGCCTATAACGAAACTTATAGCGTCCGCTCGACGTCAGCACACCTGTACTTAACGAGGAAGATATATGATCGGAGAGTTTCTGCTCCCAAAGCGATGAAAACCGGAAGGTATCGCTCGACCCATACTTAGCCCTCACCAACAAGTTGTATCGCCTGCCCAGCATGAAGCGGGGAGCCTTGGTACGGATATAGACGGAGCCAGCATTACCAAAGTCGCTCGCTGGTTGGAAGATGGCACTACGCTGACCGTTGTAGAGCGAAATCTCCTCCACATTGTCGAGCGAGAACTGCCCCAAGTCTATCTGCCCATTCTGTGCATTGCCCAATTCGATGCCGTCATAGAAGATACCCAAGTGATTGGTACCCATACTGCGAATGTTGACAGTCTTGATGCCACCCACGCCTCCATAATCCTTGAGCTGCAGACCCGAGAAATAACGCAAGGCATCGGCCACCGACAAGGAATTCAACTTTTTGAGTTCCTCACCTCCCAATGTCTGTGAAGGAATAGTTTCCCTGGATATCAATCGTGAGGTAACCACCACCTCTTGGATGTGATGCACTCGTACAGAGTCCTGCATTTCGCCATTGGCAAAGGCAGACCTTGCAACAACACCCAGCA
The DNA here is from genome assembly GCF_003436715.1 of Prevotella sp. TF12-30. Taxonomy (NCBI): domain Bacteria; kingdom Pseudomonadati; phylum Bacteroidota; class Bacteroidia; order Bacteroidales; family Prevotellaceae; genus Prevotella; species Prevotella sp. TF12-30. The sequence goes on from NZ_QSQJ01000009.1 coordinate 15,163, forward strand.
TGGCTATTGCAAACAATCTTTTCATCTACAATTATGTTTTTATCTTCATTCAAAAGCCTAACCCACGAGGCTCAATGATTTCATCCTCCATCACTTCCTGATGGTAGAGATGGCAACGGCAGGTCTTCTGACTTGCGTCCTCCCCGCATCTCACTCTATGTAAACATAAAAAGATGCAAAACTCATGGCAAGCGGTCTTCCCGAAAAAATGTCAGTGACCATGATGCTTGCCGCAATAAGACGCTTACAGCAGCGGGACTGTCCGGGCTTCTCACCCGATTCCCTTTTAATCACTACGCACTCATCCTGCCTGAGGCGGCAGAAGGTGGCAGCGAACCAATTGCGGGTGCAAAGGTACTATAAAAAAATGAATAAAAAGATAACTTTATCCGCTTTTTTATTCCAGCAAGGATAAAATTATCTTTTTATTCAGAGTTCAGTTTATTCTTTTACGATTTCCAGAAGTTCTGCGAAATCATCGATGATCCATTCGGCAGAGGCGAGCTGTTGGCGGGTTCCGTTGCCATAAGTCACGGCACAGGCCTTGCAGCCGGCATGATGCGCCATATCTACATCGAAGGTCATATCGCCCACTACAAGGGTTTCATCTGCCGTTCCCTTCATCTCCTTCAATGCCTTGAAGACCATATCGGGTGCCGGCTTCACGTGCTTCACATCATCGCCTGCCACGACAGAAGAGAAAATATCTTCCAGCTGCATCTGCTTCACATATCCATCCAGCGAGCAATGGTTTCGACTGCTGGCCATTCCCAGAACATAGCCCTGACGGTGCAACGCTCTCAGGGTTTCTATCACATGAGGGAAGGGCTGCACGATCATCGTCTTCTTGTTATCCAGAAAGATTTCGCGATAGGTTGCCGCACATTCCATTCCCTCCTCATCGCTCATTCCGAAGAGCGAGACGAAGGCCTCATCCAATCGAAGACCGATGGTCTTGGCACAAGCCTCATCCGATTTCACTTCCAGTTTTCTTGCACGCATCGTATCCTGCAAGGTCTTCACAATCAAGCTCTGCGAATCTCCGATGGTTCCATCAAAATCAAAAATTATATACTTCATTATTTTCTTGTTCTTTTTACCCTATTTTGATAATCGGGCGCAAAGATACGGATAATAACTGAAACTACAAAGCAAATTGCCTACGAATCGCCTTGATGATATTGTTACGGGCCACATCCGGCTTCATCGCCTCATCCAGCGGCATTTCTTCCGGAGTAACCTGAATAACCCTATCGAATCCTGCATCCAACATCACCTGCCTGTCGCTCACACCACCCGAAACAAGCCATACAAGGGGGAACGAAGATTCCGGGGATTTATAATCCCCGGCAAGCTGCGAGCAAGCCACATGGCTTTTATCCGATTCCTTACACTTCAGAACATGCTCCAGAATCCTTTGCGGCAGTTTCCCCATCAAGGTCTGTTTATCACTATGTCCCTCGCCCGTAATCACGAGATCAGCATTCTGAATGAGCGCATCAAAACCTATCTCATCCAAGAGAAGCTCAGCCCCAGGACGAGCCTCTGCATTGAAATATTGCAGGAAAGCATAGCCCAAACCTCCGGCTGCACCAGCCCCAGGAGCCTCACTCCTATCATATCCGAAATGCTTGGCGCTTACCTCGGCAAACTTCCTCGCCCTATCATCCAGCATCTGCACCATCTTAGCATCAGCTCCCTTCTGAGGCGCAAAAACATAAGCCGCCCCGTTTTCACCACAGAGCGGATTGGTAACATCCGAAGCCAGCACGAAACTGCATTCCCGGCGGATTTTCTTCCAATCGTCGCCCATCGCCTTGAGCATTCCGATGCCGCAATCGGATGTGGCGCTTCCACCCAATCCCACGATGAAATGGCGCACGCCCCGGCGATAAGCATTCATTATCATCTCGCCCACGCCCCAGGAAGTAGCCTTCATCGGGTTACGCTGTTCAGGCTCAATCAGAGCCAGTCCGGCGGTCTGCGCAATCTCGATAATCGCGGTATCATCCACGATTCCGTATTCCGCCTCAATCCATCTCATCAGCGCATCATGGGCATGAATCCTCACTCGCTCTCCCTTCATCGCCGAGAGAAAAGCATCGAGCATACCCTCTCCCCCATCACTCATTTCCAGGGTAATGATTTCGGGAGAAGCATCTTCTGAATGCAAATTCTTCTTTTCGGGAGAAGCATCTTCCGCATTCCATTCCTTTAATCCCGAAGCAATCGCCTCATTCACCTCTCTGCTCGTAAGGCAACCCTTATAAGAGTCGCAAGCTATTATTATCTTCTTCTTTTTAACCTTTTTCATTTAACCTTTTTCATTTTTCTCTAATAAATCATTTTATACCCAATTCCCCTCACATTGATGATTCTGATATTTTCATCGGCAGATAACTTGTGACGGAGCTTGGTGATGAAAACATGGAGACTGCGGGAATTGAAAAAGCTGTCATCGCCCCAGAGTTGCAGGAGAATATCCTTACTTTCTACCACTTGATTCTTGCTCTCCACAAGCATGCGAAGGATTTCGGATTCACGATGTGACAGTTCTGCATCTTTACCATCCAACTGCAGAATCTGACAGGTAACATTCAGGCGATAACGACCGATGGAGAGCCATGGATCAGCAGCATTCGGATTATCAGGAGAAACATTCCCCCCTTCCTGTTCTTCAGAAGAAATATTTCCTGCAGAAGCCCGATGACAAAGCGACTTGATGCGGACAATGAGCTCCTGGATGGCAAACGGCTTCTTCAGATAATCATTGCCACCCAATTCAAATCCCTCTACCACATCATTCACCGCCGAACGAGCCGTGAGAAAAAGCACAGGAGTACGGGAATCCGTCTTGCGGATACGGCGCACCATCTCGAAACCATCCATTTTGGGCATCATCACATCCGCTACCAGCACATCAGGCTTCTGTTCATCAAACATACGAAGCCCCTCTTCGCCATCATGCGCCGTGCGCATCTCGAAGCCCTGCGCCTCCAAGGTGTCGCTCAGAATCATCGCCAAGGATGTTTCGTCTTCTACCAGTAATACTTTTATCTTATTCATTGTTTCTTTTACCTTTTTACCCTTTTACCCTTTTACCTTTAAGAAAATGCAAAGTAAAGCAGCTTCCTTTTCCCGGTTCGCTTTCTACGGAAACTGAACCGCCCATTTTATCCATCAGGCTCTTGACATAGAAAAGGCCGAGACCATAGCCCTTGACCGTATATTTATTGCCATCCGTCACACGATAGAACTTGTCGAAAATATAAGGCAATTTATCGTGGGCAATACCGATTCCATTATCTGATACGGAAACCAGCACTTCATCCTCGGCTTTTTGGAAAGCCTTGATTTCTATATTCACGCTATCTTCAGAATACTTGATAGCATTGTCTATGAGATTGCTCACGATGTTTGAGAAATGCATCCGGTCGGCATAAACCATCAGATTTTCCGGTTCTACGGACAATGAAATTCTCACCTTTTTATCCATTCTTTCTCCTGATTTCACTTTCAGCTGATGCTGGGAGATTAATGGTTCAATCACCTCCTTCATTGGAACTTCTACGATATTGAGAAGCATCGATTTCCGTCGTTCCATACTCATCGACAGAATCTGTTCCACCAATCCGCTGAGCGTCTGCAACTGCTCCTGGGCGATGGTGAGATACTTGCGCGCCTTATCAGGATGCTGGAGCATTCCGTAGTTCAGCAGTGAATCAGTGGCAGCATAGGCTACGGCTATCGGAGTCTTTAATTCGTGCGTGATATTATTGGTAAAATCACTCTTCATCTCATCAAGCGTCTTCTGCTTGAGCATCGTATGAATCAGGAACCAGAAAACGAAAGCCAGGATGAGCATGATGAAGAGCGATGTGGCAAGGATGCCTGCCATCTGGCTGAGCACAGTCATCGTAAGCGGCTCTAGAGTGAGGACATATTTCTCCTCATTCGCCTCCCCCTCATTACAAACCACATATTGGTATTGCTTGGCATTGGCGGAAGGCACATACCCCTCCGTTGTCACTTTCGCCAAAACCTTCTTTCCTGCTAAAAGCTGAATCTGATGCGGAAGGGGATGAGCATTATCGCCCACCAGCAAACTGTCTGAAAGCATCTTGGCAACCCATGCACTGTCATAGTCATTGATGTCTGGTTTGGCGATTTCATTCAATTTGCCAAACAGCGCCTGTTGAACCATAGTTGCCAGCTTGCCCGACATCATCATCATCAATTCCTGGTCCTTGTCATCTTCACGACGCTTTTCTTGCTTGGTAAAAGTTGTTTGAACAGACTGAACTACCTTTCCTCCACGAACCTTTTTCACCTTTACCTTTTGATCAATATCATCGTCTTCATCCATAGAAAAAGCAACAGCACCCGTCAGTTGTCTATGAGGTCCTTTATCATCATTGCGCAATCGTTCAATTCGCTTCTTCATCTCCATGAAGTGAGCGTACTCCATTCCACCCTTGATTTTTGCTTCAACCTCTTTTTCCTGAGACTGATAAAGCCCCACGAGCCAATAGGTCTGATATGCGAAGATGCAGACCAGAGCCGTGATGACGAGCGTAACTATGTATTTAAGATGTAACTTCATTCTTTCCTTTATTAAAGATTTTTCCAGATGAATTAAATACTCATTTTCTGAAAATCGGATAAACCTCCGTGGTATTCTTCCATCCCCATTTACCATTCTTTTGTGGCGCAAACTCTCGTCCCATCTTGGCTCCTATCCCCCAATGTTGATTGAACATCACTTCCATGAAGCCACCATAGCTGCTCTTGGGATTGAAAGGAGACATGATGACGCTTCGAGGGTCAGAGGTTTTCGTTGGAACATATTGTCCATAGAATCCCACTGTGAGCCAGTCGTTTACCTGATAAGCCATTCGTCCGCCAAAAGAAGCTTTGGTGAGATTGCCCAATCCATATACTCCCGTGTTTATCTTTTCTATCCCGACATAAGGAAAAAAAACAAAACGCCCGAAATTTTGTTGATAAACAACCCCTGCAGTCTGACTGTTCATCAGTCCTGGAACTTCAATACCCGAAGAATATACCGCCATCGTACCCAAATTCGGGGAAGGAAGAGAAATATGAGGTATTGCATTCGGCGCAATCTCTAAAGGTTTTCCTTCTTCCGACATCCAAGGTGCATTCGATTCAGAGTAATAAGATTTGCCTTGAAGTACAGGAAATCCACCGAGCGAAGGACGAGAATATTCCAACGACATACCTTCCTTAAACGACATACCTTCCTTAGGTAAAGATGCCTTCGGAATGGAATCCAAAGAAACACTCTTCACTTCCTGTGCTTGCATTACCAATGTACAAAAGCAAGCCACAACTGCCAATATGAATATTCTTCGTTTCTCTTTCATGCTTGCAAAAGTAATAAAAAAGAAGATAAGTAAGATACTTTTCAGGGAATTATTTCTGATTTGATAAGACTAAATAACACTTCTGATAAGACTTGATAATCAAAATTCCTTGCTGACACGAGATTTTTACAGTACTTTTGCAACCGAAATCGGGAGGGTTCCTTCCGAAAGAACGATAAAAAGATAAGAAGAATATGAAAAGATTGGTTATATTAAGCGCTTGCCTGGCCATCAGTCTTGCCGGCTGGGCACAAGGAAACATAAATGATTCCCTGAGAATGGACAGCATCATCCATTCCCTCCCCGATGTGATGGTAAAAGGCAACCGACCTATCGTAAAGGTAAAAGGAGCAGCATTGACCTATGACCTGCCTCAACTCATCAAAAACCATCCGGTGGATAATGCCTATGAAGCCATCAAGCAACTGCCTGGCGTGAGCGAACAAGATGATGCCTTGACTCTCAACGCCCAATCCGTAACCGTGATGATAGACGGCAAGGCTACCACCATGACGAGCGAGCAGCTCTATTCGCTTCTGAAAACGATTCCTACCAGCCGCATCGCCAACGCTGAAGTTGTCTATTCAGCCCCAGCCCGCTATCAGGTAAAGGGACAAGTCATCAACCTCCTGCTGAAGCACAACACAGGCTTTCACTCCCTGCAAGGCGAGTTCTTCGGCGGCTACACCCACCAGAACCGCAACAGTTACACAGAGCGCGCCTCCTTGCTCTTCACCAACAAGAAATGGGAAATAGACATGCTCTATTCCTTCAGTCATGGCAAGAGATATTATTACTATGAAAATGAGTTTGCCCACACCTTGACTGATGGCACTTCCTATGCCTTCTCTACACATAGCGACAATATCAAACGCCATCTCAACCACAACATCCGACTGGGAATCAACTATCATCTGGCAAAGGATCATCAGCTCAGCTTTGCCTACACCTCACAACTCAATAACACGAGAGGAACTTCAGAGGATGATGGCGATTTCACATCCCTTCTCAGAATCCATGCCAAGAGTCAGTTTCACAATTTCCGCCTGGATTACTCCACACCATTCGGCTTCTCGGCAGGAGCAGAATACACCTATTATAATTCACCGGATGAACAATGGCTGAAAAGCAGTCTCTACGACGAGATTTACGACATCACAAGCCAGCAGCGGATCGACAAATGGCACGCATACCTCAAGCAGGAGCACGACTTAGGAAAAGACTGGGGCTTGAACTACGGCATCAATTACACCACATCAAGAGACAAGAGTTCGCAGGAAAACAACAACAAGTCTTCTGCTGGCAACACCATTCAAACCGAAGATCAAATGTGTTTCTACATCGGAGCCAGCAAGTCGTTCGGCCAAAAACTCACGATGGAAGCATCGCTCATGGAAGAATATTACCACACCCCAATCTGGGATGAGTGGAACCTCTTCCCTACACTCTCCATCACCTATCTTCCAAAAGCTGGACACATCATCCAATTCGACTTGGATTGCGACAGAGACTACCCTACCTATTGGTCGGTGAAGAACTTCACCACCTATAATGTGGGCGGATATGGAAAGATTGTTGGAAACCCGACGTTGAAGCCATCACGAGACCTCAGCCTCTCGCTTACCTACATTCTGCACAGCAGATACGTGGCAAGTCTCTTCTTCAACAATTCGAAAGATGAATTCCGTCAGCTTCCTTACCAGAGCGACAAGAAGAAGGAGATGGAATACAAGTATGTCAACTTCGACCATGTAAACCAGGTAGGCTTGATGCTCACAACCCCAATCAACATAGGCAACTGGTGGCAGAATCGCCTTACCTTCACTGGCGTATATCAGAACGACAAGAATTCCCACTTCTATGATCTTCCATTCGACCGCAGCAAATGGTTCTGTCAAGCCCAGTGGAACGGCACTTTTCTCTTTGGCAAACATGTACTTCTCAACCTCGATGCTTCCGTCCATACCGACGCCATCCAGGGAATCATCGACATCCCAGCCTCAGGCTATCTCAACGCTGCCCTCACCTGGAAGCCTCTCAAGGATGACAAGCTCCAGCTGAAAGCCTACTGCAACGACATCTTCGAGACAGGCGACAACCATCTGCACGACACCTACCGAGGTCAGCACGTCATCAACAAAATGTACTTTGGCAGAATCATCGGCCTCTCCCTCACCTATCGTTTCGGCGGCTACAAGGCCAAGCAGCATGAAGAAGTAGATACTTCCAGATTTGGGAAATAAAACGAGAGCACCTAGTTTAAGAAAAGCCTCCCATTTTGGCAGCAAAGTTTAAATTAATTATACTTTGCTGCCAATATTGTCATCAATCCGACGCTGGCACGCAAGTTGCTCAACATAAGAGTGAAAGCTGAAGCTAAAAGATGAAGAAGTTCGAAAGGACAACGGAGTTTCGAGGCGGAGGCAATCGAAAAGAACAGATAAATAAAGAACAAACAGAAATCCCGACGGGGCCGCAAGGAACCGAGAGGATGAGTAAAATAAAATTGGAGGTTTTAATTATGTTGTTAGCACGTAGAAATAATAATTCAGATTGGTTGAGTAACTTCTTTGATGATGCATTCTTCAACACCGACATGATGCCACGTATGAATGCTACCGCTCCAGCCATTAACGTAAAGGAGACCGAGAAAGCTTACCAGATGGAGATTGCAGCCCCTGGACTGAAGAAGGAATGGGTTCGCATCAACATCGATAACGATGGCAATCTGAATGTGGCTATCGAGAACAAGATGGAACATAAGGATGAAGATAAGCACGAGCACTATCTGCGCCGCGAGTTCTCTTACAGCAACTATCAGCAGAGCTACACACTCCCTGAAGACGCTGACCGTGAGAAGATTTCAGCAAAGGTAGCTGATGGTGTTCTTGAGGTTGAGATTCCAAAGCTTGCTCCTAAGGAGGAGGCTAAGGCTACCAAGAATATCGAAGTCAAATAATCATCTCCCATAAATGATCGAGGCAGATTCCAAGGCAATTTGGAACCTGCCTTTTTTGTGCCCTTACCTGAACCATCACATTTTTCATCTACCTTATTATCATGATTTTCATCAATCCATCGGGATATTTCTTCCATAAATCTTGCGGGGGTCATAATTAATATGTAATTTTGCAGGCTGAAGAGCAGATATCAAAGCTTCTGCTTATCCGTAACGGACAAGATATGGGCTATCATTGCCTGTTGCCCATACGACACATAACATATATAACCAAGCAAGTTGATATTTATTCACTTGCGAAACTTCAGATTAAAGATTAGGATTATGGCAAAGCAAAGACAGCGTCTGGTAGAAGTGCCGTTCAACAAGACGGATTGCGGCGTAGATTTCTACATCAACACAGCTTATGGCAGCGAGTGCCTTTGGGTGCTTACGGAGCATGAAGTGTTCAAGACCGACTTCTTCGAAATATTTTTCATCAAGAAAGCTAATGGCTACGTGCTGATAGACTATAGAAAGATAAACCTGAAAGACGGCATGGTGCTCTTTGTGAAGCCACACCAGCAGCAGGAATGGCACATTGATGAGGCGGCTCTCGACTACGAATTTTTGATATTCCGTGAAGATTTCATGCGAACCTTCATTGCCGACAAATTCTTTGTCTATCGACTGCAATACTGCCAGCAGACCGAAACACCGCCCTATTTGATGTGTTCAGGAAATGAATGCGAAGAATATCATCAGCTGCTCAAGAAAATACGGACAGAGCTTCGGCAGCCTCAAGCCGACAGCTACAACATCATCGTCAGCGTACTCTACTATCTGCTGGCAATTATGAATCGCCATTATGTCCGTGAGCATCACTTGCCTCTGGCTGCTCCTAAGAATTATTATGCCTTTCAGTTTGTGGAATTGATGGAAACCCACATCCGGAAATTGCAGCGTGTGCAAGACTACGCCTCGCTGCTCAAGATTAGCCGCATCACACTGAACCATAGCGTGATGGCGCAGTATGGAGTGTCGGCTACCTATCTGCTGAAACAGCGACTGTTGGCAGAAATCAAAAACGAACTTCTGTTCACCAGCAAGTCTATAAGTGAGATAGCCTATACTTTCAGTTTCCCCGAACCACCCCACCTGATGCGTTTTTTCAAGCAGCAGACGGGCAAGACATGTAGAAAATTCCAAGAGGACTATAAGAATGGTGTGTATGAATGAGACTGATTTATCATTTTGGTAGTTTTTGGTGGTTTTCTGGTATCTGATACATCTGTATTTTTTCATACTTTTGCAGTCGGAATAATGAAGGTAAATATATAATGAAATTAAGATTCGCATAAGTATGCTAGAAATTATGACACAGATAGAAATACTGAAAAAAAAGATTCAGGAGGCAGAAGCCATCATCGTGGGTGGCGCCTCTGGAATATCGGCAGCGGCAGGTTTCCGCTTTTATTATATGAACGATGCCACATTCAAACAGATAGCCGGACAGTTGGGCGAGAAATATCATGCTGATGGTTTTTTCCCGCTGGCGTATCATCCGCAAATCAAGAAAGGGGAGCTATGGGCAGCATTGCTCCGCGAGTACAAATACTTGTATGAGTGTCATACGGGTGAGCCATACGAGGATCTGGCTGAACTACTCAAAGGCAAGAACTATTATATTGCCACCACCAATCAGGATGCGCAGTTTTTCCGCACCTTCCCTGCCGAGAAGATTACTCGTATTCAGGGCGATTTCCGCTACTGGCAGTGTAAGCATACTTGTACAGACGAGATCTATCCCAACAAGGAAAAGGTGTATGAGTTGCTGGACAAGATAGAAGGTGACAGACTGCCCGACGACCTGATTCCCCGTTGTCCACATTGCGGTACGGAGATGATTCCATGGTAGCGCAGTCGCGAGTTTCTGGAGGGTAGCTATTACCGAAAAGAAATGCAACGTTATCTGGATTTTCTCAAGGAGAACATGAACAAGAAAGTGCTTTTCCTCGAACTTGGTGTGGGTATGATGACTCCAATGTTTATCAAGGAGCCATTTATGAACATGGTATATCGCTGGCCCAATGCCACTTATGCTGTAATCAATCCAAAGGATGCTTATGTTCCAAGGGAGATTGCCCAAAAGAGTATTGCCATTAAGGAAGATATCGCTGTGACATTAAAGAAACTGTTGGGCAAACCGGCAGATCATATCGTATCAGATACAAATTTCGAACCAGGAAGAATATATTAAACCAGGAAGGATATATTAAATATGAATGTAAATATCACTCTAGCCCAAGAATGGATTGCCCAGGCAGATGCCATTCTCATAGGAGCCAGCAACGGACTCTCTATCGCCGAGGGCTATCATATCTTTGCCAACAACGAGATGTTTCGAAGGCAGTTTGGCGACATGCAGCAGCAATATGGTTTCAGAAATGTTGTGGAAGGTCTTTACTTTCAGTATCCTACTGTTGAAGCACGCTTAGAGTTCCACAGACGATTGGTGAAGTTTTGGGTAGAAGATTACAAACCTTCACAGGTAATGCATAACCTCATGAAAGTGATTGGCCAGAAGGATTACTTCATCCTTACCAGCAATGGCGACTTGCATCTGGAGAAATCAGGGTTTGATGAAAATCGCATCTTCGAGATAGAAGGTGTCATGACCGACCTTTCGGCAGCGCCAGACCCCAAGAAAAAATTACTCTTTCATCAATTTCTAGCAAAATATTCTGGCAAAAATCTCGTTATATTAGAGTTGGGTATCGGTTCGCGCAACCGACTCATCAAGCTACCAATTATGCAGCTGGCTTATCGTGAGCCGAATGCTAAATATATCACGCTCAACATGCCTCAGGAACTCTATATTCCACAGGAGATAGCAGAAAAGAGCGTGGGTATTTCTGGCGATATAGCCCAGTCGCTCAAAGAATTGAATACAAATGGATAGACAAGGATATTACAGAACAATAGGAAGGGACGAGGGAGCATACCGCTCTTTCGTCCCAACCCCTTTACAGGATATTCACCTGGAAATGGATGAAGAAATGCAAACACTGCTTGCTCAAGCACATGAAAGATTGAAGAATCGCAACCTCTCTGATATTGATGCGCTGCAGAAGGAAGAAGTTGAGAATTCCGTGAATCTGGTATATGGCGAAAAGAAGCCTATATCCTTAGCTTTCTTTGAAACAGATGATAAGGAAGATAAGGAAGACAAGAAACGCAAATTAGATGAACAAAACCTTCTTCAAGCCACAAGATTTGCCGTAGAACGTATGCAGAAACTGCCTATCAGCAGCCGATTGCTCAAGGATGTACACTGGGTGATGATGCAAGGTGAACACAATGAAAGGAAATACCCTGGTGAGATGCGCACCTCACCCATCTGGCTTGGAATAAAAGATGACACGCTGGCAACTGCTCCCTTCATTTCACCTGTCTATGAGGATATGGCAAAGTCTATTGCCGACTTAGAAAACTATATCCATTACGAGGAACAGACTGACGCCCTCATCATGGCAGCGCTCATTCATTATCAATTTGAAATGATTCATCCATTCATCGATGGAAATGGAAGAATAGGAAGGTTGCTAACCCTGCTCTTTTTGATGGATAGAAATGTCATCCAGCAACCTGTGCTCTCGCTTTCAAAAAATCTGATGAGCAGTTCTTTCAAATACTTCACCGGCATTGCTTCTGTTGAAGTATATGGAACATACGAAAAATGGGTGAAGTATTTTCTACAACAATTGTAAGAAATAAGAATAGAATTTAGATTAGAATAGAATAGAAATGAAGAAAACAATTCCAGTAATAGGCATGGCTTGCAGCGTATGCTCTGCCAATGTCGAAAAGAAGCTGCAGTCGCTAGAAGGCATCAACTCCGCCTCGGTTTCCTTGGCGAGCCGAACTGCCCTGGTAGATTATGACCCCGACATCATCTCTCTGGAAGATATGAAACGGGAAATCAGCAATGCCGGCTACGACCTCGTTATCGAAAGCGACAGAAGCGTGGAGGAAATCAACCGCCGTGAGTTCACCCTCCTGCGCCGCCGAACCCTCGCTTCCTGGCTCTTCGCCATCCTGACCATGTGTTTCTCCATGGGCTGGATTTCACTGGGCATGGAACAGAATATGATTTCAGATGGCGTTGCCTCGACTCATCATTCGAGTTCCTTCGCCAATCAGATTTGTCTGCTCCTGGCACTCGCCAACCTGCTCTACTGCGGCAAACAGTTTTATGTTTCCGCCTGGAAGCAGCTCCTGCATCATACGGCAAACATGGATTCGCTCGTGGCGCTCAGCACCCTCATCGCCTTCCTCTTCAGCACCTTCAACACCTTCTTCGGAGAAATGGTATGGGGAGCGAGAGGCATAGAATGGCACACTTATTTCGATGCTTCCGTGATGATCATCACCTTCGTGCTGACCGGCAGAAGCCTGGAAGAAAAGGCAAAGGACAGTACGGCGAGCAGCATTCGCCAGTTGATGGGAATGCAGCCGAAAACCGCCCGACTGGTAACTTACGAGAAGATAGAAGGCACCAACGACTACAAGATGGAGGAAGTTCCGATTTCCACCATTCAGATAGGCGACATGATAGAAGTAAGAGCCGGCGAGAAGATTCCGGTGGATGGCGTGGTTACCCAGGCAGAGAGTTTCATGACTCCCGATGCTGCCTATGTAGATGAAGCGATGATCAGCGGCGAACCGACTCCGGCGATGAAAAAGGCAGGCGACAACGTGCTGGCTGGCACCATTCCGAGTCAGGGAAAGCTCCGCATGAGAGCCAAGCAGATTGGCGAGAACACCGCCCTGGCGCACATCATCCGCATGGTTCAGGAGGCGCAGGGCAGTAAGGCGCCCGTGCAGCGCATCGTGGATAAGGCGGCTCTTATCTTCGTTCCAGCCGTGGCAGCCATCGCCCTCATCACCTTTTTAACATGGTGGCTGATAGGCGGCAACGCTGCTCTTCCGCAGGCAATCCTTTCAGCCGTAGCCGTTTTGGTCATTGCCTGTCCATGCGCCATGGGCTTAGCTACTCCTACCGCTCTGATGGTGGGCATCGGCAAGGCGGCGCAGAAGCAAATCCTTATCAAGGATGCGTCGGCGCTGGAGAATCTCCACAAGATCAACGCCCTCGTCATCGACAAGACCGGCACTCTCACCATTCCTAACCAGAACATCGATTTCACCAAGCAGGAGGATTTGGATCTGGAGACGAGAGAGACCCTCAAGCCTCATGCCCAGGAAGCGATGAAGCAGTTGCAGGAAAAGGGAATAGAGGTGTATATGATGAGTGGAGACAAGGAGGAAGCGGCTCACTACTGGGCTGATAAAGCCGGCATCAAGCATTACCAGAGCAAGGTGCTGCCTGGCGACAAGCAGGCATTGGTAAAGAAACTTCAGGACGAAGGCAAGCAGGTAGCGATGGTGGGCGACGGAATCAACGACACCCAGGCCCTGGCCCTTGCCAACGTGAGTATGGCGATAGGAAAGGGAACGGATGTGGCGATGGATGTGGCGCAGATTACGCTGATGAGCGACGACCTCTTGGCGCTTCCGGAAGCCGTAAAACTGAGCCAGAAGACGGTTCACATGATTTGGCAGAATCTCTTCTGGGCGTTCATCTACAACATCATCTGCATCCCGTTGGCAGCCGGCGCCCTTCATATCTTCGGCATTGATTTCCAGATAACCCCGATGTGGGCAAGTGCCCTGATGGCCTTCTCCAGCGTAAGCGTAGTGCTTAATTCGCTGAGGTTGAGATTGGCGTAAAATGATAGAAAATGGCAGAAATCCTTGGCAGTTTCAATAAAAAAGTGTATCTTCGCAGCAGATTTATAGAATCTAAACTGATAATTTATGGGTAGATACATCAACCCCTTTACCGACTGGGGCTTCAAACGTCTCTTCGGTCAAGAGTTCAGCAAGGACTTGCTGATAAATTTTTTGAACGACTTGTTTGAAGGCGAGTTTCAAATCAAGGACGTAACATTCAAGGATAAGGAACAGCTTGGAGATACTAATGATCTCCGTGGCTGCATCTTTGATATCTATTGTGTTACCGACGATGATAAGCATTTCATCGTCGAGATGCAGAACAGATGGGTACCTTTCTTTGTGAACCGTTCCATCTATTATGCTAGTAAGGCTTTTGTTGCCCAGCGCAAGAAGTTTGATGAAGCTGGTATCCGCACTGCTGTTTTATACCAGTTTGTGCCGGTTTATGTGGTTTGCATCATGAATTTTATGCCAAGGGAGCATGAGGTGACAAAGTTTAGGACAGACGTGGCTTTAAGAGAGAAGTCTAGCGACTCCATATTTTCTGATAAGCTTCGTTTCATCTATCTTTCTCTTCCCTTCTTTGACAAGAGTGAGGAAGAATGCGAGACAGGTTTTGAAAAATGGATTTATGTATTGAAGTATATGGAAGTATTGGAAAGATTGCCTTTTACGGCGCAGAAGAAGATATTCGATCATCTTGCTAAATTGGCAGATATTCGTTGCTTGAGTAGTGAGGAGCAGGAAAAATACGATGAAAGTATTAAGGCTGTTGACGATTACTACTCCGGTCTTTATGGCTCTTATGTTGAAGGCGAGGAAAAGGGTAGAGCGGAAGGTGAACTGTCTAAAGGTTTGGAAGTAGCCCGCAACTTGTTGGCAATGGGTATTTCTTGGTCTCAAATCATGCAGGCAACAGGATTGACAGAAGAACAATTAAAGCAACTTCAGTCGTAGTGTTAGATTTCTGCCTGGTGCTTTGCTGGATTTAAATCCGGCAAAGCACCAGGCAGAAATCTCCTTCAGCTCTATACACATTATATAATAAATAGGTAAATAAGTAATGCCCACAGAAATCAAAACTACATTTTTCCTAAAAAAGCTGGATTTTAGCCTTATAAAACATGGATTTTACCCCATAAACTACCCCTTTTAGTAAAGGCGATTTTCATGGCAAATCGTAAAGAACTTTTAATGGATTGAAAAAACTTAATAACCGATAATGACCTTGATTTTAATAACCTTATCCCCTAAATAGGCTGGCTCAATTGTTAACAGAAAATCACATTATTCAAGCAAAAATGGCAAGAAAGGCTGGATTGGTTTTTCGATGAAATGGGAGGAGAAAAATGCTCTTAAGAGCAAGAAAAAGTGGCTCCGATGGCACTTTTCACCTCCTCAGAAGGCAAATATAAGAGAGGGAAAAGGTAGGATGAAAGGGGTAAAACGAGGAATTTCTCGATATATTTTGTCAAGATTCTCGTAAAAAGAGCAAGAAAACTGGAGTAGAGAGAAGAGGAATATGTGCTGTTCCTACAATACAAAACATGGTACAAGCCGAAACTACAACATAAGCTAATTTACTGATTATCATTATATTACGACTGTCCACAGTTTCTTTCCGAATAACTTTCAGAAGCCTAATCCGGTCATTTTCGGTCACGGTCATTTTCGGTCATTTTCGTTTTCGGGGGCGCAAATCTCCCCTATAGTATTATATAAATATTATTTATATATACTATAGACCCAAATGACCGAATCATTTTTGAAAATGACCGAAAATGACCGTGACCGAAAATGACCGCTTTTTCAAATATCAAAAAACGATTCAAAAGGCGACTTTTGCAATCAGATGCAAAAACCGAAAACACTTATACCTCTACACATCAATTACTTACGAACTATTTCTCAACATTCTACGGGAAAATGCTTGCTTTCTGCTTCGATTTTTTGTATCTTTGCACCGGCAATCGAAAGAACAGTCTTCTTGTGCCAAAAGTCGGTCATCTATGAAGACCGAGGCTGGTCTTAATAGATGGCAGGCGCCGATCATCAATGAAGACCACAAAATGGGCAGGAAACGGCTTTCTGGGGAATTGTGATTCAAGAAACTCTTAAACGCAGACTGAGCATGACAAACAAAACTTAACTTCTTCGAGGGTGGCGATATGTTAACATAAAAATAACATGCACTTAACCCAACAAGCCAGGATTTTATTATATCTTTGCATAAACAAACAAAACTACAGCTTTATGGAAAAAGAAAAACTTTCAGCAATCCTGTCAAAGGGAAGAAACGGAACCAAGGGATGGTTTCTGTATCGTGCATGGCCTGGCACCAGAAGTGCCATCTACGTCTATCTGATGTCCATGCTTGCAGCCTTTCCGGTTGGCATTGCAGCAGCTTTTAGCTGCGAATTTATCGAATTTCTGACGAAGACAACCATCAATAGTGCATGGATCCCGGCAATTTATATGCTGGCAGCAGAGCTATATATGATTCATAAATGCCGAAAGAAATTCCATCTGCGTGTTCGCCTGGAAAAGATTCAGCAGATGCCTAAGACCATCATCTTCTTGCTGGTTTTCTTGGTGGGACTGTTCCAGGCCATTCCTATGAGTGTTTTAGAAAGATTCATGGATTTGCCTGATTACATGGAGCAGGATTTTGTTAACCTGGCACATAATCCGATTGGAATTCTGGTGCTCTGCATCATTGCTCCTATAGCCGAAGAATACCTCTTCCGCGGATTGATGATGCGAAAGATGCTGAGATGGAACATCAGTCCCTGGTATGCTATCATCGGCTCAAGCATCATGTTCGGGCTCATCCATCTCAACCCGGCACAGATTCCTGGACCCATCATTCTGGGAATCGTCATGGCGTGGATGTGTTACCGAACCAGGAGTTTGATTCCGGGCATCATCATCCACATCACCAACAATACGCTCTGCCTGATTCCTGAAGAATGCTACGATACTTACATCGCCAGCACTCCGATGATGGAAGCAAGCCTCAACCTGATAAGCATCGCAATCGTCATTCTGTCGATTTGGCTCTTCAACAAGAAGACTGCTGCTGCATCGTAAAGAGACTTCATAAAAGGAAGTCTTCATAAGAAAGGCTTCCTTATCAAATTCCTCTCCATAAGGGGAGAGTTATTCCTCCCCCTCTACCTTGCAGCTGTCGAATCCCATCTCCTTGGCTTTATCAGGACCAAAGGTGAAGTAGATAGCTTCGCCCTCATCACAAACCTCGCCTTGGGAGTTTTCGAGAGTCAGGTGGATGGTGACGATGTTGCGGCGCTGACTGGCGATGTGACCACGCACCGTAATCTGAGAATCAGTGGTCATCACAGGCTTCTTGTACTTCACGTTGAGCTGCATCGTCACACCCGTGGTCTGCAGTTTGCGGTTGATAACCCAGCCTGCCACTTCATCCATCAGCATACTGATGATTCCGCCATGCAGGGTATTGATCCAGCCCTGGTAATTCTCGCCGGGATTCCAGATGGTAAGCACATCCTCACCCTCTTCCCAAAACTCAAGATGCAAACCTACAGGATTGTTGGGGGCACAGCAAACGCAGTTGTAACCCTCCTTGTTCAAATATGGATTTAATATCTTCTTCATTTTCTAATTGATTAAACTGATTTCTAACTGATTAAACTTTTTAAAACAAGGCAAAGGTACGAATAATATCTGACAAGGCAAAGTTTTTTTAAGATATTACGGTTAATTTTCCATAATAAAAAGTGAAGAAGCGTGGGAATCTTTAAAATTGATGTACTTTTGCAAGCTACAAAAAGACGATTATAAGTATGATTAAGATTTTAGTGATAGAAGACGAAAAGCGAGTGGCTGATTTATTGAAAATCGGTCTGGAAGAGAACGGCTATCAGGTTCTGGTGGCTTACGATGGTGAGATGGGATGGAGACTGTTTCAATCGAATGATTTCCAACTGATTATCTCAGACATCATCCTGCCGAAGCTCAATGGTTTCGAACTCTGCCAGAAAATCAGAAAGGCGGATGAAGAAATCCCTATTCTGATGCTCACGGCTCTGGGAACCGCCGATGATAAGCTGGAAGGCTTTGATGTGGGAGCCGATGACTACATGGTGAAGCCATTCGATTTCAGAGAACTGCTGGCGAGAGTGAGAGTGCTGCTGAAAAGAAGAGCCGTGGCTAAGGTTGATGTGGTGAAGGAGATTTCATACGCGGATCTGTACATCAATCTGGAACGACAGGAAGTGACCCGAAACGGCGAACCCATCAAGCTTTCGCCTAAGGAATACAACCTGCTGGTTTATCTGGTGGAGAATGCCGAAAGGGTGGTGAGCCGAGTGGAAATCGCCGAAAAGGTCTGGAACACCCATTTTGATACGGGAACCAATTTCATCGATGTCTATATTAACTATCTAAGAAAGAAAATGGATAAGAACTTCGAGGTAAAACTGATTCATACCAAACCGGGAGTAGGCTTTATCTTAACGGATAAAATGTAATGCCCCCAACAGATAAGCCGAACAAGAAATTCATTAAAATCAGATAGAAATCATGAAAATCAGAACAGCCCTTACACTTAAATACACCTGCATTACGGCAACCATATTTCTGCTTTGCATGGTGCTCATTTACCTGGTCAGCGAACATACCCGCGACCAGACTTTCTTCAGAAACCTGAAAAGCGAAGGAATCACCAAGGCCAATCTCTTCCTGGCCGGACAGGTAGATGCCAAGACCATGCAGTCGGTTTATCTGAACAATAGGAAGTTTATCAACGAGGTAGAGGTTGCCGTCTATACCACCGATTTCCACATGCTCTACCACGATGCCATCCACAACGACATCGTGAAGGAAACCGAAGGGATGATCAAGGAAATCATTCAGAAAAAAGAGATTGAATTCCACATCGGAAAATACCAGGGCATCGGAATGGTTTTCCAATACAAGGGAAAGGATTATATTGTTACAGCTGCCGCTTATGACGGCTACGGCTACGACAACCTTGTGGGACTGCAGGAAACCCTCATCTGCCTCTTCATCATCGGATTGTCGCTGCTCTTTATCGCCGGCTATGTTCTGGCAAAACTCTCCCTCAAACCGATAAGAAACATCGTGAATGAGGCTGAAACTATTACAGCCTCCCACATCGACCGCCGCATCCCCGTGAAGAACGAAAAAGATGAGTTGGGCGAACTGACCATCGCTTTCAATGAACTGCTCAAGCGACTGGAGATTTCATTCAATTCACAGAAGCAGTTTGTGAGCAACGTGTCTCACGAACTGCGTACTCCTCTGGCTGCCCTAACAGCCGAAATCGATGTTTCGCTGCAGAAAGAGCGAACCAACGAGCAGTACCAGCTCGCCATGCAGAATATGCAGCAGGACGCCAAGCGAATGACCCGACTGATAGATGGTTTGCTGAACCTGGCAAAGGCGGATTACGGCAAGGAAGAAATCAGCATGCGAGAGGTTCGCCTGGATGAACTTTTATTAGATGCAAGAGAACTCATCCTGCGGGCACATCCGGAATACAGCATCGACCTACTCTTCTGCAACGAGGAAGAAGACGATGACAGTCTGATTACCGTCCTCGGCAATCCTTATCTGCTGAACATTGCCTTCTCCAATCTGATAGAGAACAACTGCAAGTATTCGGAGAATCATTCTTCCATCGTCCAGATTTCCTTCAGAGATAAATGGAGCATCGTCCGCATGGCAGACACCGGTTTTGGAATGTCGGCAAAGGATAAAGAGAATCTCTTCACCTTATTTTATAGAGGAGGCGGAGATGAGAAAAAGAAAGTAGAAGGCTACGGCATCGGGATGACACTGGCCCATAAGATTATCCATCTGCATGATGGCAACATCGCCGTGCATTCGGAGCAGGGCAAGGGAACCCTCTTCATTGTGGAGATTCCACATATCTAGCATAATCCTCACAATATACATCTCACTATTAATAAACGACTTACTGATTCTCTAATAGTTTTCTAATACCGTTCTAATTCTTTTCTAACGGCTTCTTCCACATAGTTTGCTTACCTTTGCAACCGCAAAACAATAATTCACATCAAGTAAAAGTAAAGCAATTATGTGGAAGAAGAAAAAGAACATCAGAAAAATGGCTTTCAATACCGAGACGGTATTGATGGCTGCCAAGGCACCACTCAACACGGTGCTTACTTACTTCCAGACTACCTCATTGGGACTCACCGATGAAGAAGTAGAGAAGAGACAGGGACTCTATGGCAAGAACGAGATTGTACACGAGCAGAAGAAAAAGCCGCTCGTAATGCTTGCCAAGGCTTTTATCAATCCTTTCGTAGGAGTGCTCACCGTACTGGTAGCCATCTCTTACGTGATGGATGTGTGGATGGCAGATCCTGGCGACCAGGACTGGACTTCCATCATCGTAGTCTCGACCATGATTATTCTGAGCACCATCCTCCGCTTTGTGCAGGAATGGAAAGCCAACCGCTCCAGCGAAGCTCTACAGAAGATGGTGACCAACACCTGCTATGTAATGCGTCTCGGCACAAGCACCCGTGGCGGTTCGCCAGGCGATGAAATCAGCAACGAGGAACTGGTACCTGGCGACCTCATCATGCTCTCTGCCGGCGACATGATTCCTGCCGATGTCCGCATCATCGAATCCAAGGATTTGTTCGTCAGCCAATCCAGTTTGACAGGCGAATCAGATTCCATCGAAAAATTCCCGAATCTTTCGGAAGCCCGCAACCATACGGGCAGCATCGTTGACCTCGACAACATCTGCTTTATGGGATCCAACGTGGTGAGCGGATCGGCAAAAGGCATTGT
The DNA here is from genome assembly GCF_003436715.1 of Prevotella sp. TF12-30. NCBI lineage: Bacteria > Pseudomonadati > Bacteroidota > Bacteroidia > Bacteroidales > Prevotellaceae > Prevotella > Prevotella sp. TF12-30. The sequence goes on from NZ_QSQJ01000009.1 coordinate 36,115, forward strand.
CTTCGCCACCGGCAGCCACACCTATCTGGGAACCATTGCCAAGAACGTGGCGGGCCATCGTGCCGCTACGGCTTTCGACAAGGGAATCACCAAGGTGAGTCTGCTGCTCATCCGCTTCATGCTCATAATGGTTCCTATAGTATTCCTGGTCAACGGAATTACGAAGGGCGACTGGTTGGAGGCTTTCATCTTCGCCATCTCCGTGGCCGTGGGACTTACCCCCGAGATGCTGCCGATGATTGTAACCGCCAACCTTTCGAAAGGAGCGATGGTAATGTCGCGCAAGAAGACCATCGTAAAGGATTTGAACGCCATTCAAAATTTCGGTGCCATGAACATTCTCTGTACCGACAAGACGGGCACCCTGACGCAGGACCACATCGTATTGGAGCGCCACGTGAACGTGGATGGAACCGAGGATAAGGAAAACCGCATTCTGCGCCACGCTTATTTCAACAGTTATTTCCAGACGGGACTTAAGAACCTGATGGATCGCGCCATCCTCTCGCACGTCAAGGAACTGGGACTGGAATCGCTGAGCAGCTCATATAAAAAGGTGGATGAGATTCCGTTCGATTTCACCAGAAGACGTATGTCGGTGGTGGTAGAAGACAGAAATGGCAAGCGACAGATTATCACCAAGGGAGCCGTAGAAGAAATGCTGACGGTTTGCAGCTTTGCGGAATTCGGCGGAAAGGTTCAGCCTTTATCAGACAGCATGCGAAGCAAGGCACAGAGATTCGTGAAGGAGATGAATGCACAAGGTATGAGAGTGCTGGCCCTGGCGCAGAAGAGTTTCCTGAGTAAGGAAAACAACTTTGCCATCGAAGATGAAAAGGAGATGGTTCTCATTGGCTATCTTGCCTTTCTCGATCCTCCAAAGGAATCAGCTTCCCAGGCCATCAAGCAGTTGCACGAGCACGGCGTGGAAGTAAAAGTACTTTCGGGAGACAACGAGGCGGTGGTAAAGGCGATTTCCCGACAGGTAGGAATCAATACTTCTGATTCCGTTACGGGGCCGGAACTCGAAAACATGAGTCAGGAGGCGAAACAGAAAGCGGTGGTAAAATGCAGCATCTTCTCGAAGCTTACACCGATGCAGAAGTCGGAAATCATCCAGCTCCTGCAGAAGAAGAACAACACCGTGGGCTTCCTGGGCGACGGAATCAATGACGCAGCAGCCTTGCGAGAATCAGATATCGGAATCTCGGTAGATTCAGCTGTAGATATTGCCAAGGAGAGTGCCGACATCATCCTGCTGGAGAAAGACCTGATGGTTTTGGAGAACGGCGTACTGGAAGGCAGAAAGACCTTCGGAAACATCGTGAAATACGTGAAGATGACGGCTAGTTCCAACTTCGGAAACATGTTCAGCGTACTGGCAGCGAGTTCCTTCCTGCCTTTCCTGCCGATGCTTCCGATTCATCTGCTCATTCAGAATCTGCTTTATGATATTTCGCAGACCACCATTCCTTTCGACCGAATGGACAGGGAATACCTCGCCAAACCATGCGTGTGGGACTCGGGCGACCTGAGCAGATTCATGATTTGGATTGGACCTATCAGTTCGATATTCGATATTGCCACCTACATGGTGATGTGGTGGGTGTTCAAGTGCCAGGGGCCGGACATGGAATCCCTCTTCCAGTCGGGTTGGTTTATCGAGGGCTTGCTTTCCCAGACCCTCATCGTTCACATGATCCGTACCCGCAAGGTTCCGTTCATCCAGAGTTCTGCCTCATGGCCTGTGATGCTGATGACCTTCTCCATCATAGCTGTCGGCATCTGCATTCCGTTCAGTTCATTCGGCAGTTCGATAGGCTTAAGTCCTCTTCCATGGACTTACTTTCCATGGCTGGCAGGCATTCTGCTGTCTTACTGCGTATTGACACAATGGCTTAAAACTCTTTACATCCGAGCTTTCAAACGCTGGCTATAATACAAAAAATGTTTATTGTTAGTTCCGTCTAATTACCTATAAATAGGGATTAGGCGGAACCACAACTATTTAGAATAAACAAAAATACCTAGAAATGGGGATAAAGATAGCCACTCTGCTATTTAGAAGAAATAAAAATACCGATTATTAAGTATTGCAGGATTTTCAAATACCCAGTACCTTTGCTGCATGAATTAGCGAGATGCTCGCAGGCGGCGAGTAAGTGAACAAGAAATGATACAAAACATGAAGATTATACAAAAACATAAAGAAATGAAGAGAATTATTTTTATTATTTTAGGCAGCATCAATATTTGCCTTGCTTATGCACAGAGCTTTAACGGACAATATATTTCTGAATGGCAATGGGACATGAACAAGAATACCAATCTGATCAATCAGCTGAGATTGGAACTGAGTGTTCCGATAGGAAAAGGAAAGGATTCGTTCGAGGCGGCTACACTGCATGTGGCAAAGACCAACGATGGCATTATTGATGACTGGCAGGAATTTTCGAACATAGATGCAGACAACAACTTCGCCATGCTTGCCGTGCTGGGCTACATGCACGAGTGGAATTCGGGCCATCTGTTTGTGGGTGTGAGAAACGTGAACGAGGATTTCTTCACCTCTGATGTTACGGCACTTTTCCAGAACAGTTCTGAGGGAATCTTCCCAACCGTTGCATCCAGCTATCCGATAGCCAACTATCCGTATTCAGGCTTGACCCTTTACTTTGATGTAACCAAGGGAGGATGGACTTTCAGAAACAGTCTGTATAATGGTGCGGGATATAATGGCTGGAAAGCCCACGACAATCCTTTCCTGGTTCGCCCGAAGAAGGATGGAATCTTCAACATGTCGCAGTTGGAGTATGAACATAAAGGTGGAAAGTATTTTGCGGGTGCTGCCGTCCATACCCGTCAATATCCAATCAACGAGGATGGCGAAATGGTTTCTGCCGATGATTCCAAGGGCAAAACAACCTGTGGCTGGTGGATTTACGGAGAGCAGAGCGTTTGGAAGGCTGGCGACAGGAACATTTCGTGCATGGTACAGTATTCCGAGAACACCAGTCATCAGAATGCCTGCTACCGATACGCTGAACTGGGCGGTGCCTATCAGGATGAGAAGAACGAGTGTGGCCTGTCAGGCCAGTACGCCCGTTTCCAGCAGGGTTCAGAATATTCGCTGGAAGTAACGTGGAAAAGACAGCTGACGGAATCCATTTCCCTTCAGCCATCGTTCCAGTACATCAAAAACGACAATGGAGATTTCACGGCTCTCAGTGCCCGACTCTATGTCAGTTTCTAGAATAAACGAAAAAGATGACTCGCCAAGACGTCTAGTCATCTTTTTCGTTTTTGCTTTTTTATTCAAATTCGGTACTGAAACCGGAATCTGGAATGGTTGGAGAATCGATGATGAATGATGCGGAAGAATGGGTGGTGAGAAACGGACCTTTATAGGTGGTCCTCTTTCCCTTCACCATGTGGACGTTTTCAAACGACAGGTTTTTCACCACTTTATCTTCAGTATCAATAGACTGGGTAGTCAGCTGAATATCCGTAACATCATCCTTGCCCAGAAAGAAATAGATGCTGAAAAAGAATCTTTTTCCCGTGAGCTGATCGCCCGAGATATCGTATATCCTAGTCAGGGTGGTCTTCTGGAGACAATGGCCCGTAGATGGATTGAAGACATTACCGCAGTTGCCGGTAATCGTATATTTGAACGACTTCATGTAGTCCGGGCAAGGTTCCTGACGGCAGTTGAGCTGCAATACGGTTACTCCACGTTTCAGGATGCAGTCGTAGTTCTGGCTTTCTTCTCTATCTTTTACAGCAATATCCTGATAGGTATAAAACATATCTGTGACCACATTTTTCGGAAAGACGACCTCAGTCTTTGATTTGATGCTGACCTTGTTGTCTTTTGAAGGGGTATCGGTGGCAGCGGCGATAGCCACCATCTTGTAATTACCTCTAGGCACATACAGTTTCACCTGTCCGAAATTCTTGTCGGTAGAGAATTGGGTTACCAAATACATCGTATCTCTATCTTCCGGAAACAGGGCTATCTCCAACTCAGTAATCTGCTTGCACTCACTCAAGTTCTTCTTCCCATCAGTGTCTGCACGGGTAATCCAAGGAGATGCTGCCTGAGCTACGTCAGCAGTACCTGCTCTGGATTCAATTTCTGAGATTGATTTCTCGAAGAAGTTGAAGCTAACTTCCAGTTTGTCACTTCGTGATGAAGAATCCATCACGCCATCCTCTTTACTACAACTTACTACAAGTAAGGCTGCAATAATAAGCCATAGGCTTTTAGTGAAATATTTCTTCATAGGTTTTAAATTTGAAGAAATACGCCAGAATATCTGGTATTGTCTGCTATTACCCATCTAGTTGATACAGCTAGCTGTTTTTCTGTGATAGTATTGATGCGAAATTACTAAAATTTTGAATACGCTGTACTCCTCGCCCCCTATTTTTTAACTATCTTAACGAAGTTTTCACCTGATTAAACAAATAGGGGGCTTTTATGGGCACTTATAGATTACTCCTGCTCCACCTTCATTCCCGTAATCCGGCTCTTGAAATCGCCAGCCTTCTGGAGTGGGAACACCAGCGTGCGCTGATAGTGCATCTTGGCAGAAGGATTATACACGATAGGCTGAGTGGCAGTAGCATCACTCTTCTGGAATGTAGCCAGGTCTTTCGGCAGCATCGCATAAAGAGTAACCGGACCCAGCTCCTCGCGCAATTTGCCATCCACATAAAGACAGGTCTTCCTGTTGTCGCCCGTAATCGCCAGAGTTACCTTCTTGCCCTTCTCTACCCTGTAGTTGAACTTGTTGAGATAACCCTCGTGGGCAAAACCAAGCTGACCGCTTTCAGGGTCGGCAAGATAGAAGGTGGCGTTATCTGATGAGAACAACACCGTACCCTTCGGCTCATCGGCTCCCTCGATGGTGAACTCCACCCGATAGCCATAGCCCACTTCCTTCTCACCCGTGGTCTGACCAGGGTTCAATGTCTCTATTCTTAGCTGCTTACCCTTCTGCCAGCGTGCTGCCTCGTTTACCGCAGGAGCCTCGCTGAGCGCAAGACGAAGACGATTGAAATCTTCAAAGGAGAAAGATGTTGCAGCACCCGTCCAACATTTTGCCGACAGCGTCTGCAGGGCAGGGAACAATCGGTCGTGAATATCCTTCACCGTAATGCCGTTGCCCGCATGGTCGTTCCATACGGCAAACATACCGCCGAGAATGGCTGGGTCGTTCTCCTCGAACTTCTCGTTGCCAATCTGTGCCGGAGTCCATGAATCATAAAGATACTGGCAATTCAGGTAATCGTAATAATAGCCCGCTGCCGGAACGATGTAAACCAATCCGTCAGGAATGCTCACCAGTTTGTAGCCCTGGCGCTTCATCTCCTTCGGGTCAGCATAACCATTGTACCAGCAATGCATCATCACGTTCTCCGACTTCACCTTGGTATCGCCCTTGGCATGAGTAAGCGCACCCCAAACGGCAGCCTGCTTGCCAAACGACTCCACATATTTAATATAATGGTCGGTGAAGTAGCGGAATTTCTCCACCACCTCCTTCTTGGCGTTGGAATACTCATCGGTTCCGATGTGCACTACCTTACCACGGAACACGGGGTTCTTGCCCTCCAGATACTCCTTGAAGAGCCCATCCACAAACTTGTAGGTCTCGGGATTGAAGAGGTCGAGATGATCCATGCCATATTCCTTGGAACCGATTTCCGGCTTGTAATGGGTGAAGGCGAGCGAATGGGCAGGCACATCTATCTCGGGGATGATGTTGACGCCATACTGCTCTGCCAGCTTCTGGAGTTCGATAAACTCAGCCTTGGAATAGCTGCCATCCTTTGCCGTGAGTCCAGGATAGGTGTCGCATTCCAGTCGGAAGGCTGCCGGGGTCTTCGCCCAGTCGTTACCGAAATACTGTCGGAATCCGTTATCATTCAGATGAATCTGCAGGGTATTCATCTTGTAATAAGACATCATCTTGACGAGCGAACGCAGATAAGACATCGGGATGAACTTTCTTCCGCAATCCATCATGAAGCCTCGCAGCCCGTAGGCAGGCTTATCCTGAGTAGAGCCTTTAGGCAGCACGAAACCAGCCGATCGCTGCTGCTCAGAAAGCTGCAGCACGGTGCGGGTACCCCATACCAGTCCTTCTACCGAAGAAGCCGTGATGGTAGTTACGTCGCCGATGGTGAGGCGATAGCCTTCCTTGCCGAGCAGTCGGGCTGATTTCTTATCAGACTGGAGCACCAGCACGATGTCGCCGGCAGAGGGCTTTCCCGTCTTAGGCGTGAGCGGTTTTCCTACCAGGTCATGATAATCGGCAGCAAAGAGTTTCGCCACCTCCTGGACGTTCTTTCCTCCCTTCACCACGTATTTGCCCGATGGGGTAAACATTCCCTCTGCCCCGCTCCATTGCTTGAGTTCAGGGATTACAAAAGGTTTTTCGTTGACTGTTGCCCAGCCACACGAAAGCACCAAGGTGCAGCAAGCCGTCAGCAAGAGACGTTTGAAATCATTTAGGTTTTTCTTCATATTTTACTGTTTTAATCGTAAAGATAAAAAATGCGCTCCATCATGTGCCACTTCTCATCGCTCGTAGCACCCTTGCCGCACTTCTGGAACTTGCCTACCACTTCCTCCCACTCTGCCTGTCTAGGGAGGGTAGCGAGTTCTGCCATTTTCTTGTCCCAATCGAAATCTACGGGAGCATCCACAACCATCACCAGGCGGTTGCCGAAGATGTAAATCTCCATCTCCAGGATACCTACCTGTCGGATTCCTTCACGGATCTCCTTCCACTGCACTCCCTCTGAATGCAGGCGGCGATACTCGCGGATAGCCTCTTCATCAGATTCCAACTCCAGCCACTGCACGTAGCGTTTGGTGGCTACAGGATACTTCTTCTGTTCATAACCTTTCATCATAATCATTAGGGTTTTAAAGATTAAACATTATATTATCTGCAAAAATAATGCAAGCGAGCGCAATGTAAGCTTGCTTACAAATTGCCGAGCGCAGCTTATTTTCTGCAAAAATATGAAAAAAAATTGAGGTAAACAAGCCAAGTTACCGATATTTTGTTTATTTTTGCATTATCATTGCAGAAATGCAAGTTATGATTTACAAAACAATTCTATAAGATTAAAAGAAACTAAAGATTTACGATATGAAGAAACTACTTTTATCCATCGCCTTCCTGCTCCCTGCTATGGGAATGATGGCGCAGACTCAGGTAAAGACTGCCGAAGGTATTCTCGAAGGAAAAGACCTCTCAGGCATCACAGTTTTCAAGGGTATTCCATTTGCAGCCCCTCCTGTGGGCAATCTCCGCTGGAAGGCTCCTCAGCCAGCCCAGAAATGGCAGGGCGTCCGCGAGGCAAAGGAGTTCGGACCGAACCCGATGCAGGAACCTATCTTCGGAGACATGAACTTCGGCACGAAGACAAACAGCGAGGATTGCCTATACCTTAATATATGGACTCCTGCAAAGACCATGAAGGAGCATCTGCCGGTTTTGATTTATTTCAACGGCGGAGGACTGATGGCTGGCAGCGGAAGCGAACCTAGATATGCGGGCGATGCAATGGCGCGCAAGGGCATCATCTCCATCACAGCCAACTATCGTGAGGGCATCTTCGGATTCTTCGCTCATCCACAGCTCTCCAAGGAAACATCCTACAAGGGTTCCGGCAACTATGGATTCATGGACCAGGTGGCAGCCATCCAATGGGTGAAGGATAACATCGAGGCTTTCGGCGGAGACCCTAACCGCATCACCATCGTAGGTGAATCGGCTGGTTCCATGTCAGTAAGCGCCCTGATGGCTTCCCCTCTTTGCCAGGGACTCTTTGCCCAGGCTATGGGTTCCAGCGGTTCGGTGATGGGATTCAAGAAGATTGCCACCCAGAAGGAAGCCGAGGAGAAAGGCGTGCAGCTTGCCCAGAAAATCGCAGAGAAGATGGGCAAGGAAACGGGCAAGAAAGTGAAAAAAAACATAGGAATGAAGAATCTCAACGAGCTTCGTGCCCTTCCTGCCGAGGAACTGATGAAGCTGGCGGGAGTAAGAGCGGTTCCTGTCTATAATATCGACGGATATTTTATGAAAGAACAGCCTGTAGATGTCTTCGCCAAGGGCGAGCAGACCAAGGTGCCTCTGCTCATTGGTGGCAACAACCAGGAGATGACACCATGGGCGGTATTGATGGGCAAACAGCCTACCGTTGAGAATCTGAAGGCTGGCGCCAAGGCCACCTTCGGGTCAGAGAACATCGATGAACTCTTCCGCCTTTACGGAATCAACAGCGACAAGGATGTACTGGAGCAGCCGGGTGTGAATCTGGCTTCGGATATCTTCCTGGATTATTCTACCTGGAAGTGGGGCAACATGCACAAGCTGACTGGCGGACAGCCAGTTTACCGCTATCGCTATTGCCATCCTCGCCCAGCAATGGCCATCAAGGGCAAGGTGGCAGCTTTGGCTGGCGGCGTGGTAGATGCGAAAGAAGATGCAGCTCCTGCTCCACAGGATAAGGGTGCCGTTCACTCTGCCGACATAGAATATGCAATGGGCACCTTGCCAACCAACCGCGTGTTCAACTGGCAACCGGAGGATTACATGATCAGCGACATCTTCAGCCAGTATTATGTAAACTTCGTGAAGACCGGAAATCCAAACGGTCTGGGTCTGCCGGAGTGGCCATCCACCAATGGCAAGGCCGTTGCCCCTGTGCTTCAGATAGATGTAAAGACAGAAGTGAAGTCTGATGCCCAGATGGAGAAGCGCTATGATTTCATCGACAAAATGTTCTGGGAGAAGAAATAGAGATGTTTCAGAAATTCATCATCAATAGAGACGGAGTGCTGAAGTTCGGCCACGTCTATCTTCACCGTGACATGCTGGCCCCGGGTGAGCAATGCACCTACGGCGGAGGTTTATGGAAAATTGATGAAGGCAGGGGAGCCATCGTGCTCTATGGAAGGAGTTTCGACTTCGGTCCTCCCGATTTCGACTTTGTGAAACAGATAGACTGGACGGGCTTGGGGGGAACCCCTCGCCCGCTGCTCTATCTGCCGCATTGGCCTAACGAGGAAGAGATTGTGCCTATCATCATCAATTGAGAAAATAGTATAATATTCTATAAATTCTATGCAAAAAGTTTGCTCTTAACAGATAAAAGCGTACTTTTGCGAAAAGAATTCACTTAAAAAGCAGTATAGTATGAAAAAGAAATTAGTTTTGACTGCAGCCGTTATCGCTGCATTGTCAGTTGTCTCTTGCAATAGCAAGAAGACAAATAGCCAGGGAGCTGATCAGGATAGCCTCAGCTATGCAGGAAATGATTCGCTCAATTCTAACGATATCGTGCTCGATTCCATCGCCGGCACCTATGAGGGAACTCTCCCTGCTGCCGATTGCCCAGGAATCAAGACAGTATTGACGCTCAATGCCGACAGTACCTACCAGTACTCAGCCGACTATCTGGAGCGCAAGGATGGTCACGACGAAGCAAGCGGTATCTTCAAGGTCTTGGCTAACAACGTAGTAGAAATCATCCGCCCATCCAGTGGCGAGGCAACTTACTTCAAGGTGAAGGATGCCAACAGCCTCATCATGACCGACTCGCTCGGTACTGAGCCTGAAGGCGCCATGGCTAAGCACTATGTGCTGACCAAGAAGAAGTAAGCTATTCACATCTAAAAAGAGCACCCATCTCATATCAAGAAAGCATCTTTTTCTGCTTCCGAAATACGAGATGGGTGCTTTGCGTTGTGGCAGTTGGCGGAATTATTTCTTCTGATACACCCTTACATAATCGATGAAATACTTCATCGGAAGAGCGGAATCATCTATTTCGCCACCATTATCACCGCCCAGGGCAAGATTGAGCAGGAGATACTGCGGCTTCTTGAAAGGCTGCTCGCCATTGCCCAGCTTGCCATTCACCGCCTCAGCCTGACTAATCTCGTTAAGAAGTTCATCGTCCAGATAAAGACGGATGCTCTGCTCATCCCAATCCATACGCCAAACGTGGAACTTATCAGCCCATTGCGCATCACGATCTGTGAAATGGGTGAAAGGGATAGCCTTACTGTTCCATTTCGCCGTCCAAGGCTTATCGGTACCCCAGCAGGCATTGGCAAGGATATGAGGCACTCCCTGCCTGCGATAATACTCCATCATGTCGATTTCTCCATTCGACGGCCAGTCCATGCCACGCCCCAGAAGCCAGATGGCAGGCCAGGATCCGCCAGCCGTAGGAATCTTCGCCCTTACCTCTACCCTGCCATAGAGAAACTCCTTCTTCTCTGCCGTATTCACCGAAGCAGAGGTATAATGAATCTTCTCGATGTTCTCAGGCCATCGGCTGCTGTTCTTCCTGAAACCGGGATTTCTGCGAGCCTTCTTCTCCTTACGGGCCTCGATTACGAGATTGCCATCCTTGCAATAGGCATTGGCTTTCTGATACCATTGCGCCTCATGGTTGCGCTTGAATCCCTCCTCGTAGTTCCACACCTTGGAATCGAGAAGTCCATCGGTATTGAACTCATCGCTCCATACCAGTTTCCAGTCGTTCTGAGCCATCATGGCAGATGGAGACAAAGCCATCGTCAACACTCCGAACGCCATTCCCATTTTCTGCTTTACATTCATATTGATTGATTGTTTTGTTATTAATTTCCAATGATTGTCAGTTTTACGTATAATCATAGAATCAATAATACTGATGATTACTGAATTAATGATGCTTATGATTACCAAAGATGATGCAAAAATACAAAATTACGATAAGAAAGAAGAGTACTTTTCGAGAAATCAGGAGTATTTTTCGAGAAATCAAAAGTTATATTCTACATTCCAACATATTACAAACCCATTACATTCTCATCTTTCACGTTAAATTCAATTAAGTTTTACCTCATAACTTTCGCTATTTCAGATATTTTTCCTAATTTTGCGTCCACGTTTCCAACGGATGAAATGAATATTAAGATTAGATTATAAAATTAGGTATTATATAAAATAGACAAGGAAAAAGGAAAAAAGAAAAATGGAACATGTTTTTACTGAATCGATGTTTTTGGTGGGCTTTGTGATATTTATCGCCGCCATACTCGTATTAGACATGCTGGTCATCGACCGAAAGGCGCATGTGGTTTCCATCAAGGAAGCTGGCTCCTGGACGGCAGTATGGATTATTCTCGCTCTCGCCTTCGCCGTGTTCATCTACTTTCATGGAGACATGGTGCACGGCATAGAGAACTTCGACGACCTGAAGCTGATAGCCTCGCGTTATGCTTCTCATCTCAAACTGGATCCGAACGATTATGAAGGGAGTCTGCAGCAATATCGCCACTACATGACCATCTCTTACATCTCGGGTTATCTGATAGAGAAGACGCTCTCGGTGGATAATCTCTTCGTGATGATGATGATCTTCAGTTCGTTTGGAGTGGATAAGAAAGATTACCAGCACGTATTGAACTGGGGTATTCTGGGAGCCATCGTGCTTCGCTTCATCTTCATCTTTGCGGGTGCAGCCCTCATCAGCCGATTCGCCTGGATATTGCTCGTATTCGGAGGATTCCTGGTTTTCAGTGGCGCCAAGATGTTCTTGAACAGGAACAAAAAGGAAGAGATCAATGCCCTGGATCATCCGGTGGTGAAGTTCATGCAGCGACGCCTGCATCTGGGACCGCTGGTAATGACGGTGGTGTTCATCGAGTTCTGCGATCTGATTTTCGCTTTCGACAGTATCCCTGCCGTATTCTCGGTTTCGCTCGACCCGTTCGTGGTGTTCTTCTCCAACATCTTCGCCATCCTGGGCTTGCGTGCCCTCTTCTTCCTGCTGGCAGCAATAGCCGATAAGTTCCGCTACTTGAAGGTGGGTGTGAGCGTGCTGCTGGTGTTCATCGGTGTGAAGATGCTCATCCACGATTTCTTCGAGATTGATGCAGTAAGTTCGCTGGTATTCATCATCCTCGTCTTACTCGTCAGCATCGGAGCTTCGGTGGTGATTCCGCAGAAAAAGGAAGCTTAAAAACACAAAACGCAGTAATACGCCCTGCAAGGGCAAAAGCTTTTAAGTACCTGGAAAGTACAAAGTTTTTGCCTTTATAGGGCGAACTGTTTATATTTCTAATACCTCCTCAACGGTCTATACTTAATGGTATAAATCCGGTTGAAATAATCCTTCCATTCATTCGGCTCCTTGTCATCATCCCGAACAATCCGAATACCATAAAACCTGGTGCCCGTTTCCTTATACTCCTTGAACCTCGCCAACATCTGCTGCGGCGGATTCGGAATCAGGAAATCCGTAATCCAAAGCACATCGGCATTCACATAATGCAGACCATCGTTATCGAGCAAATCAAACATCTGGTTCATCATCTTCTTTGCCGAAGTTCCACCGCCTATAAAAGGCAGATGGGTTGATTCATGAGCTTCCACAACCGTGATTCCAATCCTCTTCAACCGCTCCGCCTTCCGCTTTGCCATCAAATCAATGGCACGAGTGCTCACGGAGAAATCTATCAGAAAGCAATCCCGCTCCAAATCCTCTGCCGTTTCTTCCAACAGGGAAATCAGCGTAGAAGAAATCCTTTCAGGCGTTCCATACATACTTGCCGAAGTATCCAGGCAGACTATCATCGGACCCTTTCGGGAAGCATGGGTAAAGCCGAGTTTGCGGGAAGGCTTCGACATTTCGCTCTTATAACGGAAAGTCTGGAGCCTGCGGGTTCGATACTTATAGATAAAAAGCCCCTCCATATCCTCATCGCTGTATTGCGCCAACTCCAGCGGAAGAAGCGAATTGAGATCATCGCCCACGGTAATGCCCTCGATGTCGCTTCCTGCGGAATGCTCCATCTTCATCTCCACCCCCGAGGCGATGGTGAGCCTATCTTTGCCGTTGGCATCTGCCACACGACCCATCTTCGCTACAATCTCCTTGATTTCCGGATATTTATCCTGAATCTTCACCTGGTTCAGGCGACGTTCAAACTCCGTTTCCGTCCATCCGTTCGTCATCAGTTCCCAGGCTTGCACGGCTCGCTGCTCCGAAACGCCCTTCGTCTTCATGTTGCGGGTTATCTGGTCCATCATGCGAACCAATCCCGTTTCGAAGTTATTCTGACGGAGAGAAATAAAATCCTTCAGTTTGTTCAATACCTGATGGTCGATGCACACCTTCCAGTCTCTTACCAGTCGCTCCCAGTTTTCCGGTTTCGAAGCACCATAGCCAGCCATCAGTTTCAGGAAGAAAGACTTATCGAATCCATCCTCCCGGTGTTCCTGCTCCAACTGGTCGATGAGCGGAAGCCACACCTGCTCATCCATTCTCTTAAAGGGAGTCCAGTCGAGCACATCATCAGCCCGATGACTTTCGGTCCAGGCACGTTGGCGTTGGAATCGCATGTGATGAACACATTCCACGATGAACTTTCCCACACAATCATAGAATACCTTGCTCTTGATCTTGCTGTTCACCACCTGGCGCACGAATTTCTGCACCTCTTCACCAGTTTCCGGAATCGTCACTTTCAGGGTAAAGAGATGAATGAGATAATCCTTCAGCGGGTCTTCCTTCAAATTCCAAGGCATGGCTGCGCCAGTCGGATCAGGAATCTTCACCTGCCCCGACTTGCAGAAGTCGTCCAGCATCTTCAAGTAATACTGCGCTTCCGCCAAATCCTTGTTATTCTGGTATTTCATCTTATTCGATATTTTTCACCAAATCGGTAAAAAGCTTCTTATATATTATAGGAAGACTAAGCCTTCTCTTTCTCCATCAGATATTCTGCGAAGATTCTTGCAGCACTCTCCACTTTGGCAGCGCAAGGACGAGACTTGTAGTATTCTGCCGTTCTTGCCGAAGCCACATAGCTGGATTGCGCCTTCTCATGGCCCTTCAAGCCCAGAATCTCGGCACAGATGATACTGCCATTCTGCTCCTTCGATTTGGCTAACAAATCCTGCACCACCTTGTAGCAGGCCGACTTTCCCTCGCGGTCATCCCCCTCAGTCTGTCCGCAATCCAAGCCAACGAGCACCACAATGCCCGAAACAGCTCCACACATCATTCTCATTCTGCCAACTCCACCACCGAAGCCGGCACCAATGCGCTTTGCCATCTCATCATCAAGACCATACAAATCGGCAAAGGCAGCCACCACCGACTGGCAGCAGCCATAGCCCTGCATAAAATTCTCCACCGCCTGGTGAACACGAGCCTCCAACTCTGGAGATAAAGTTATCTGTTCGTTCATCATGTTTTTGTTCTTCTAAATATAATAATGTATAAGTAACTGGAGGCGATTAAACCTCATAAAGTTTCATCGTATCCTGTCGGGTAAACGCCAACTCCTTATAGAAATCACGGAGATAGGCCGAAATTTCAGCCTTATCATCCGAAGACACAAAGAGATTCTCGCCCAACTGCCTTTCCAGCGAAGTCAAGCCATCCGAAAGGGTTTCGATTTCCCCCTCATAATCTCTGCCATCATCAGGATTTCTGCGAACCCGATGATACTTGATATCCTCGGCAAGCGCATTCTTCATCTCCACGAGTTTTTCTGCGAAAGGAGAAAAGAGTGCACGAATCACGATGCTTCGGATTGCATCCCGCTCTTCCGGTTCCTGCCACAGACAATGGTAGATAGGAAGCAGGTCGCAGATATCCACCTCTTCCCTATCCTGCATAAAGGCAGAAGTGCGAAGCAGACGAACGATATTTTTCCATCGGCGGTCGCTCACATAGATATTTCTGCGCTCGGCAGCCTCATCCACATTCACGGCTCTCAGAGATTTACGGATGGCGGAAATTGCATCAAGCACCTCCTCCTTCACGCCAATCTTACAGATTTTCTCCGCCCATTCAGCATACTCCTCAGGGGATATTCTTATATCGCACACGGATTTCACAGATCTCACAGATTTTTTCTTTGTATCCTCAGAAATAAACAAATCTCTTTCTGATATTTCTACTCCCATTAGTGTTTGCTTTACAGAAGACTTCTTGGACATAACATTAGCCTCATCCGTGGAATCTGTGAGATCCGTGTGAGACTCATTAGATTCCAGCAGCATTGCACGGAAATTCTTCTCCAGCTTAATCGGTCGGCTCTCTATTCTAATCACGAATCGGTCCCAAAGCGCCTCCAGTCCTTCTCCCTTAGCCGGCAGCTCATTACTAGCCGCCACGAGAAGTTTCAGAGGGAGATGCATTTCGCGATTGCCATTTCTGAAGATTTTCTCATTAATCACCGTGAGGAGCGTGTTCTGGATAGCAGGACCCGCCTTCCAGATTTCATCCAGGAAAACCACATCGGCAGTAGGCAGATAACCCTCCACCGCACGCTCGTAAGTATCCGAAATCTTCAGTTTTTGAATGCTCACCGGACCGAAGATTTCATCGGGCGTAGAGAATCGAGACATCAGATACTCAAAGCTCTGAGCATCCCAGAACGCCGTCTTCAACTGTCTGGCCACCATACTCTTCGCCACACCCGGAGGTCCTAAAAGAATAACGCTCTCGCCTGCCAAAGCGGCAAGAAGCGAGAGCGAAATTTCAGTATTTTTTTCATAAATGCCCCGGTTCATCTCCTGGAGCAAAAGTTTGAATCTTTCCAGCATGTAATTACTTTACGTTGCCCACCTTAATCAAGTACTCAGCAATCTGAACTGCGTTCAGGGCAGCACCCTTACGAATCTGGTCGCCGGTCAACCACAATGTGTTACCATTGTCATCAGCCAAATCCTTGCGGATACGACCTACATATACATCGTCCTTACCGGCACTCTCCAATGGCATTGGATAAACGTAGTTCTGGGCATCATCCTTTACAGTTACGCCTGGAGCAGCCTCCAAAGCCTTGCGGATGTCCTCTACAGCCAATGGCTTCTCTGTCTCGAACCAAACACTCTCTGAGTGAGAACGAAGTGAAGAAACGCGAACGCAGGTAGCACTGGTGCGAACATCAGAGTGCATGATCTTGCGGGTCTCGTTATACATCTTCATCTCCTCCTTGGTGTAATCGTTAGGAGTCATCTTGTCAATCTGTGGAATGACATTATATGCCAACTGATGAGGGAACTTATTGATATGCTCAGTCTTACCAGTCTCGATGATATCCTTATACTGCTGCTCAAGTTCAGCCATGGCAGCAGCACCAGCACCCGAAGCACTCTGATAAGAAGAGATATGGATCTTCTTGATATGGCTTAAGTCATCGATAGGCTTCAACACTACAACCATCATGATGGTGGTACAGTTAGGGTTGGCGATGATGTTGCGAGGGCGGTTCAAGGCATCCTCAGCATTAACCTCAGGCACAACCAGAGGCACGTCGTCGCACATACGGAATGCGCTAGAGTTATCAATCATCACGGCACCATACTTAGTGATAGTCTCGGCAAACTCCTCAGAAGTGCCGCCACCAGCAGATGTGAAAGCAATATCGACATCTTTAAAGTCATCGTTATGCTGCAAAAGTTTGACCTCATAGTCCTTTCCCTTGAAGTTGTATTTTCGTCCGGCAGAACGCTCAGAACCAAACAACACCAAATCATCCATAGGGAAATTTCTCTCAGCAAGGATACGCAGGAATTCCTGTCCTACAGCGCCACTTGCACCAACAATTGCTACTTTCATAATCGAATCTTTTAATTTATAAAGTTGTTATAAGTGAATCTTATGGAAAAGAAGGGATGCTCCTTTCCAGCCCGATGATTTCTCATCTTCCAGCCCGATGATCTTTCACCGTTTTGTCAGCCAAAAACCGCTTATCCTCTCAAATCCGCTGCAAAGTTAAGACTTTTTCTACAATATCAAGCATAAAATCCCAAAAATTATTGCTTTTTGCTGCAATTTTATCTTTTTTGCTTACTTTTCTGCAAGAATTTGCATAAAAACGGAGAAAAATAGTTGCAATTACGTTTAGTAGTTCAAAAGAAAAACAGCGAAATCATCCGTTCACATAACTTCTATAATGAATTGTGTATGCAAAGTTAAGAAAAAAACAATATTCAATGGCAAATAACCAAGAAAAATCCCAGGAACTTATAATTTTTTATAAAAGAACAATATATTATACCTTTTCTTGCGTAATCTAGGATTTTTTTTGCTACCTTTGCAGGAAAAGTACAATATAATACACTACTTGGTATGAAAATTCAAGAAGTAATGAAATTGCAGCGTAAGGCCTTGGGGATTACCCAGCAAGACCTCGCCGACATGTCTGAGATAGCCATTTCAACCATCAAGAAAATAGAGAGCGGTAAAGGCAACCCTTCCCTATCGACGGTTGAAAAAATCATGGATATCCTTGGCATGGAGGTTAAATATGAGATTCGTCAAACCGTTTAAAATAAATTGTATGAAAAATAAGAATCTGTTCAATCGTATCTGATATAATGCAGCAAGTAAGCATCCAATATTACAGTTCGCCTTGTGGAGAAATCATCCTGGCATCGGTGGACGATGAATTGTGCCTTTGTGATTGGAATGAAATGCCATGTTCAGAGCGCAATAAGCTTCGGCTTTCGCGGTATATGAAGGCTGAGTTCAAGATAGAAACATCCCCTATCCTGGAACTGGCCAAGAAGCAACTGAATGAATATTTCACCGGCAGCCGCAGGACATTCGATATTCCGTTGCACCCTATAGGAACCGATTTTCAGAAAAAAGTATGGCGTGCATTGCTCAACATCCCCTACGGAGAAACAAGAAGCTATAAGGAAATAGCCATAAGTTTGGGTAATTCCAATGGCACAAGAGCCGTGGCAGGTGCCATCGGCGCTAATGGCATCAGCATTTTCATTCCCTGCCATCGTGTTATCGGAAGCAATCATCTCCTTACAGGTTTTGCCGGAGGATTGGATGCAAAGAGAAGGTTATTAGAGATTGAAGCAGAACAAAAACAACATAAAACGTAGATTTTAAATAATTGTATAAGAGAGTATTAACATATGGAACAAAAAGAAAATAATCAGAAAACTCAAGCTGCTGAGAATCAGGCATCCTGCTCACCTCAGCAGCCAGCTAGTCCACATCCTTTCATTTCTGTCATACCACTGGCAGTACTTATCGCCCTCATCGTCCTGGTTGTCAAACTCTTCCCTGACGATGCCCTGGCCGGTGCCTCCCAGGTGGCCCTTATGATAGCCACTGCCGTATGTGTGGCACTCGGCATGGGCATCTATAGGATGAAATGGAATATCTTTGAAGAGATGATCAAAAAGACGGTGGGCGATGCCGGAGTATCTATCCTGATCCTGCTGCTCATCGGAATGATGTCAGCAACCTGGATGATCAGTGGCGTAGTACCTACATTGATATATTATGGCGTACAGATTATGTCACCAACCTTTTTCCTTCCCTGCGCATGCATCATCTCCAGTATCATTTCTGTGATGACGGGAACCTCATGGACCACTATTGCCACCATTGGCATTGCCCTGATGGGAATCGGAGATGCCCTGGGAATACCAGCCCCTTACACGGCTGGAGCTATTATCTCCGGTGCCTATTTTGGTGATAAACTCTCGCCAATGAGCGATACCACCGTCCTGGCTTCGAGTATAGCTGGAGCGGATCTCTTCTCACATATCCGCTATATGCTCTACACCACCATACCAAGCATCCTGCTCTCACTGGTACTCTATCTTATCATCGGTCTCTGCTATGATTCCAAGCCAGTGGATATCAGCCAGTATCTTACCGGTCTGACCCATGGATTCAATATTTCCCTGTTTACCATGCTCGTTCCGGCTTTTACCGGATGGCTCATCTACCGAAAGACGCCATCCCTCATCACCCTTCTGCTTTCAGCCCTTTCAGCATGCATCTGTGCCCTCATTCTCCAGCCGGAAGTACTTGTAGGGATAGCAGGCGAAGACTGTATTTCTGCCAAAAGCCTCTTTCAAGGAATCATGACCACCTGCTATACCCATACCCAGGTAGATTGCGGTATGGCGAACATCAATGATCTTGTTGCCACCCGAGGCATGGCTGGCATGCTCAATACCATCTGGCTCATCCTCTGTGCCATGTGCTTCGGATCATGTATGGTAGCCAGCGGCATGCTCCACGCCATCACCCACATGCTCCTGAAAAGCATCCACAGTACCATCTCGCTTGTCTGCAGTACCGTGACATCAGGCGTCTTGCTCAATCTCGTAATGGGTGACCAGTTCCTGAGTATCATCATGAATGCATCTATCTACAAGGATGAGTATGCCGAACGAGGTTACCAACCTGAACTCTTGAGCCGAAGTACAGAGGATAGTGCTACCGTGACGAGCGTGCTGGTTCCATGGACAGCCTGCGGTATGACGCAGAGTACAGTCCTTGGCATCCCGACCCTGGTCTATCTTCCCTTCTGCTTCTTCAACATCATCAGTCCTTTGATGAGTTGTCTGGTTGCCATTCTGGGCTTCGTACCCAACCCACAACCCAAGGAAAACAAAGCATCTGTAGCAGAAGAGTCTGATATTCATTAAATATATAGGAGATTCATAGATATAGGAGACTCTTAAAAATGAAAAAAGATTCAAAAGTAAACCAAGCAAAATATGTAGAACTCAATTTGTTTCCTGAGGAGATAGAGGATCATCAGAAAGACTCTATCTCTTCAGAAAGCAAGGAAAAGCATACTTCTTCAGACAAAGAGTATGATTTGACAGATCTGTTTGAAAGACTTTCCCAATCAGCTTTCCGCAGCCGTTTCCATCTCTCGAAGAAGGATAAGGATTATATTGCAGAAAAGGGTTTGGCTACCATCCGTAAGCATGCGGAGGATTTCGTTGCCAAACGCCTTGCTCCTGCAGTGATTCCCAATGACGGCAAGCAGACGCCGATGAGAGGTCATCCTGTATTCATTGCCCAGCATGCTACAGGCTGCTGCTGCCGTGGTTGTTTCTTCAAATGGCATCATATACCTGCCGGAAGACAGTTGACAGAAGAAGAACAGCAATATGCAGTGTCGGTACTTATGACTTGGATAGAAAAACAAGTTTGAAAAGGAATTTCTTTTTCCTATACAATGCCGGTGCTCCTCCTTGGGGCACCTGCATAATCCTGTGTTTAGGCATAGATGTTAGTAAGTCTAAATAGGAAGAACTTGACATCTATGACACCATGCAGATTTCCCAAAGGCTTTAACTCTATGACATAACCCAATGGAGGATCTGTAGTGACGTGTATGAAATCATCATTGCCTATAGCATCAAATCCTTGATGGTTGTACCATTCATGAATCTGCTTAAATCTACCCTTTCTCCAATACCATGCAAATGTCCGGTTTCGGAATACTGCCAGATATTGCACTTTCCTCTGCCGTCGATAGAGGGTTGTCGGGAGTTATAATTGGCGATGAAGAGATAATAGCGATTGAACTTCGCCCCCATCTCCTTATTATAAAAGCTCTCGTTGCTATAGATGATAGGATACTTGCCATAGTGTTTCTTCACCAACCCACCCATCGCTTCACCTTATATGGCGACACCACATACATAATCCCCAGACCAACACCAGCCAATACAACCAGGCAGCCTAAGCAAATCAAAGTATATTTTAATCCTTTCTTCATTACATTTTATTTTTTAGTTGTTTTCAGGGGACAAAAGTAATGAATTTATTTGAAACGGCATAGAAAGTAAGGGGATAATTGTATGAAATGGGGGGCTGAAAGTACGAAACTCAAATTCTTTAGGATTATTCATAAGAAAAGCGAAAAAAACTTTGGTACTTTCAAATATTAATCGTAATTTTGCAACAAAATAGAGTAACCAAAATTAAGGAGGATTATTATATGACTAAAATAATGTCAAACTCAAAAGAACGACTAAACGATAAAGCCCAACGCTTTTTCGAGGATAGCTGTACCGTTCAAGAACCAACAGTTGCCTATCGTCACGATTATGCAACAGAGGCTCATAACGAATCCGAAGAATATCCTTTTATGACATCATGCAATAATGACGAGTTGGCGAATCATGTCTTAGCTCGTGAAGAAGAATATGCTAGAACAGGCAACGCCGTTGACTTTCTAGAAATGATGGCCGATTTCAAAAACGAATTCGAATGGTAAAGATACGTGTATTACCACCAACCCAAGAAGACATACGCTATTGTATCGAATATGCTAGGGATGAGTTTGGAAGGAAATGCGTTTTGAGATGGAAAAAGGAACTTGAGGCCATATACGCTCGTCTCATTATGTTCCCTTTGTCATATTCTCCAGAGCCTATTCTGAAAGATTTTCATCGAGATTATCGTAGCGCACTGCTTATGGACAACTTCAAGCTCATTTATCGCTACGACAAAGAGCGTGACGAAATCGTCATTGTTGACATTTGGTACACCAAACGTTCTCTACAAGCATTATTGAGACAATTCAAAAGGAAACTATAAAAACTTAGCGAGCAGAAGGATTACTTCCTTTTGCTCGCTATATTTTTATCTTCTACCATTTCACCACCACCATAATCCTTATCGTCGATGGGGAAAATATAGTTGCATATATTACTTTACATTATTGTTCCCTGATAAAGACTTTTCTGAACGTTTTTAAAAGAAAACATCCAATACTTCCCCAAACACATCATTAGGACTCACTTTATTGAAGAGACACATAGAAGTTTTGAGCTTCAGCACGTCAATTCCGCTTCCCATGATATATTTGATGTCCTTATCCTTGTGGAGCAAGAGCGCCTTGCAGCATTCACGGAGTCTGTCACCCAGAATTTCATGTTCAACATAGGCTCTGGCTTCACCCTCGCCATCCAAGCCATAGTATTTTGAATTGTAACTATGTCCGAGTCCCTTCTGTTGCGGGAAGATATACCATATCCAATGGCTTTGTTTTCTACCTCCTTTCAGTTCACTTAAAGCCTGTGTATAGGCAACCTCCTGTGCATCCAGGAAACGCAAGAGATCATAGTGTGGCTGCTGAGCCTTTAGATATCCGATAATGTCTGAAGGTGTAGAATCGGACGCCAAGCTTTCACCAGCGACAATTTTCTCATTATCAATTCGTTTGGGGCATTTACCGGGAACGAATAAAGCACTCAAAGACTTCACAAAAGTGACACTTAATTTCAAAAAATTCATCCTCGTTTTAACGTTTTATTAAATTATAAGAAACGGCACATACTATATTGTTTACTTTTTAAATACTATCCAATTCGTTTGATATTTAGACCATGGCTTTATTGGATGTATTTCATGGACAGTTCCTACAGAATCACGATACCACGAATAATTCCATCCTGATCCCATATCTAAGTACAGAGCATATTTGACCTTCAAGTTTGCCAACTTTTCCACAAATTCGCTATAAGCCAACGCTTGCTTAGCCTCAACAATGCACAGCTTGCCATCTAGCTCGCATAATGCCCGATAAATATTCAATGGCTTATCCTTTCTAAATCTAGGCATAACTCGCCCATTATAAATAATCATATTCTGTCCAAAGCCCATACCTCTATGCTTTTCCGCTTTCCTAAGTTCACTAGCGTAACTATCATACAGGAACTTCCATTTGCCTTGATACCAAACAAAAGCCCCCGTATTCGTTTTAGCCACATAGCCTCTATAAAAAATACCACCAGACACATGATTTCCTGCTACATTGCGATGCGCAAAAGAATCCAAGCATTCCCCTGTAAATGCAGCCTCAGCACAATAGCTCACAGACATATCCGTGTCTTTGCTTGGTCGCTTACCGCAAACAAGATCTACAGTATTATAAATCGGTGTAAAGACTATCAATTCCCCAGTGTCTTTCCGATTGACAAAAGTTCTAGCATTGGAACTTGGCGCTGTATTCATTATTGTTTCAGATAGGCTGTCAGCATTTACCTCTATCACAGAAGGTTTAGGCTTATGGTTACAAGATAGCATAACCATAAGCACAAAACACATTGATAGAAGATTCAACTTTCTCATTTCAAATCATTTTCTTTTTCCGAAGATGGCATTCAACACCATCTTACCCACTTTTCTTTCTAATCCAGCCTTAGAGGTTGGAATCCCCGTCTCACGTGCAAACTTCTGTTTAGCCTGCGTGATACCGAGTGCCCGATTTAAGGAGAATGATACTCCGGGAATCTTAAACTGTTTCATTGTATATTAAGCATTAATTGTTACACCTTCCTCATTGTCAGGAACATTAGATTGAATATAAGCAGATGGATTTTCCTCTACTTTTTTTAATTCATTCTTTCTCCATTCATCAATAGCAACATTTAGAATTTCAGATTGAGCCAAAGCAATTTTACTCATCAGATCTTCATTTGCTTTCATTTCAGCCTCTAGCTTGTGCCTATTCCTTTCTGTTGAAATTGTCACCTCCGTATTAATATCATCATTTAAATCCGAAATTTGCTTATCGGCAAGCACACGCACTCGATACATTTCCGCCCTAAGCATATCATCATATGGACCAGAAGCAATCATCATTTTAAAGAATGTTGGAGCCGTCTCTATTATAATAAACAACAACATAATTACCAATGATACTATTGATAACTCAGTAGACTCAGACTTCAAATGTGAAAAAGCCTCATAACGAACACAAAAGCCTTTTTCTTCATTACCTTTCTCTATGTCCCTATTCGCCTTATCTGTATTTATAGCAATTTGCTCTCTAATTTCCTTCAATTCTACCGCATGAGTTGTTTCCCATGTTTGCAACTCCTTTTCAATTGCGGACAAATTACGTTCCTTATCTTTATAAATCAAACCATGACCAGCTTTTCCACTCAACGCTGAGCCTTCTCCTTCCTTTTTCAATTCTTCATTCGCAACAGCCAATCTTTGTTCTATTGCCTTATGTTCACTTTCTAGTTTGTCTCGTCGTTGAATCAACGAAGTATTACCTTTAGTCACTTCTTGACGAGTTGCATTTGTTCGCATAATATTATCCTTTACCAGTTGAGAATCGATTCTATCCTCAAAAATTTTCATCTCAAGAGGTGTTGATATTACAATACCCAAAAAAATTGCCATAATAATTCTTGGCAAACCAGAAGTAAACTCCCGCCAACTAATGGTAACCTTACCATCAGAATACATCGTATTAACAATAAACCTATCTAAATTGAAAATTAACGCTCCCCAAAATATTCCGAAGGCTATAGCCGTAGCCTTACTCTCAAACACCGTATACAAAGCATAACTACCCGACAAACAAGCCATTAATGCCGTAAACAAGATTGTTCCTCCCATACCTGCATATTTAGCATAGTCTGTAGGACATTGACGCAAAACTTTTCGGTTTACACCACAACATATCCAAAGAAACTCATTAAGAAAGCCTCCCCATTTTATATTTTCCAACTCCTCGTTATTACTTTTCATCGCTTTCAAATTTTAAATGTTCAACTTTATTCGTAATTATATCTATTGCAGTCTTAATACGAGAGCGCAAACTACTTCCTATTTTTATTGATAATGGATGCAAAGAATTTAATTTAGCAAATTTGATTGCTGCTGGATTCAAATTCACATTTACTCCTTGCATATCAACTGATAATTCTTGCATTTGTACATTTAGCTCTACTTTAGGAGCAGGTATGTTGTGCTGCACTTGTATTGTTTTCTCAAGTTTTGGCAAAGGAAGCAAGACCGTCTTAATCTGAGGCAAAGGTATAGTCTTTATTGTCAAAGGAACTTGTTTTGTCCCAAATTCATCCTCCACCTCCAATACATAACGTTTTTCCTTATCCGTTGTTACAACTTTCTTTCCAACAAGAGGAACAGTTTCATTTTCCAAGCTTACAGACTTTGCATTTTTTACATTCCAACTCAAAGTAACTGGCACTTCCTTAAACGTAAATGTCTTATCTGCCTTAAATAACACTTCACTTTCAGCAAAAACACCAATAGAAACTGACTTAGAAACTTCCGTTATGCCATCAAGAGCCATTGCCTTTATTGTGTAAGTCGTAGAAACATCTGGTGAACACTTTTTCTCACCATTCAAGGGGATAAGTTCTGAATCACCATCTGTTGTTTCTAAAGTGACTTTCTTTGCATTTTGAACATCCCAATGCAATAAAGACGCTTGCGATTGACTCTTTCTGAGTTTTTTCAAGCTCAATCCGACTTCAATCCTCACGTTCTCCACAACATTTACTGAGAGCTGAGCTACTGCCGTTTTCAATCCATTTTCGACTTTCAACTCATAGCTTTCATTTCCTATATTCAATGGATGTACTTTATATTCACGCATCGTTGCAGGAACTTTCTTTCCATTCATATATATATTAGAAGCATCATCAACTTCCCACATCAATATATAAGATTGTCCTACAACAAAACAATCTGCAGGGGTTTTAAATGATTTTATCTTTGGCTCTTTTGCATATTTGTCAACCAGTGTCGTAAATGGTTCCAAATTACAGATGTCATCTTCATCAAGATAATCCGACAATATCTTGAGCAAAATAGGAAACAAACCTCCCAACTGCATTAAGTCTACATAAACTTGACTATTCTCTAAGTCCTTGAAATCTTCAAAAGAAAACAACAACTGCTCAGAATCTTCAACTTGATACTTTTCAACTAAAGATGATTTTTCCGCTATCGCCAATATAGAAAGATAGATTATCAGTTCTGAAAAATAATCAACTTTTTCATTTGCCAACAAATTGTCACCACGTTTAGGATGTTGATACCCTTTCAAACCTTTAATAATATCAGCCTCACCTTGCAATTCTGGAACATAAACAGAATCATAGTCAATCAAAAATAAGTTATCATTATCATCGACCAAGATATTACCATGCTGTAAATCCCCATGAGATATATGATATTTATGTAACGTAGTTATCATCTTGACAAAATTATTTGCCAAGTTCTTTAGTTTGTTTTTGTCATTCTTATGAATACAGATATACTCCTTAAGATTTTTCCCATCTATCCATTTCATTCTGGTAGTTGGATATTTCTTACCTTCAACTACGATACCTTCATCAACATATGTAAAGCTACAGAAATATGGGAGAGCAAACTTTGACAACACTTGTGAAAGTATTTGAAAATGCCCTCTTAGATTCCCTAAATCAACATACCAACAACGAAAAGCCCATTTTTCTCTTTTAACGTCTACAGGGAACACCAATGTAAATCCTCCTGTATACATTTCTACATCACCAGTAGGAAGAGTATAAAAACTTCCATTTTTGATTAAACCATCAAGCACTAATTTTGGTGTAGTCACCGAAGTTATAATGTCTTCTATATCTAACTTGAACATAGCTTATTTCCATTTTTGAGATATTTCATCAGTATCAATATCATATTCTTTATTACAAGCAGAATAACCATTATCTTTCCATTTTTCTTGTATCGAATAGATAGAATTAGAATAATCTACGATTTCTGGTACATAACCATTATTTTTCCATTTTTCTTGTGCTGAAGAAACTATTTTTTGTTCATTTGAGACAACTACATCTTCCAATGGCTGCAAATCCTCAATATTATCAATCATCAGTTCCTTCTTTATGGCAGAAGAATATTGGGCAAGATGAGTATTTGAGTCTAAAATTGCAAATATTGAACTTTTTCCCCTTGATTTTATATCATCAGCAGAAAACAGCATAGTCTCGGTATCCTTTATATTTTTATCTTTCCAAAGAGAAGGTATCTCCGCAAAAGTCATCAGGCTCGTATATATTATTAACTCTGAAAAATAGTCCGCTTTTCTTGACATTTTCTTCATCTTCCATCTCGATGGATGTTGATAACCTTCCAACCCCTTGATTTCATCATCAAAGTCTTCGAGTCCTGGCACATACATAGAGTCATAATCTACCAACACCAAACTACCATCAGATTTCACCATAATATTTCCATGTTGCAAATCACCATGTGAAATTCCAAAATGATGCAAATCTTCAACCATCGTTTTAAAACTTGCAGCAAGTTGAATTAGCGTAACAGAATCATTAATATGCTGTGAAATATAATCCTTAAATGGCATTGCGTCTACCCAATCCATGAGAACAACAGGTTGGATTCCTTCATTTGTAGCCAATCCCTGTTCCAAATAATGAAAACCAACAAAATATGGAAGTTGGATTCTTTGCAGTTCATCAGCAATAAGTTTTGTCCTTTCTTTTGCATCAGAAACATTAACAAACCAACATCTTACGGCATACTTCTTCATCAAAGTACAAAATGGAAAAACCACACAAAATCCCCCCACATAACGAACAAGTTCGTCGTTATGCTTCTCGGGATGTCCTCCCTTTAATTCTGCCGCTTTTATCAATTGCTCCGTATCTATTGCAATTTCATAATCTTCCAAACTTGGTAATTTCATATTTCTACATATTAAAGAATTTCTTTATTTTTTTATTTAAAGCATTTAATAGTTCTCTACTTCTTTTACATTTTCTGCATTTTTTTGGTAAATCTTTATCTGTTAAAGAATTAAGTTTTTCCAAAGCAATTTGCTTGTTTTCTTGTATTGTTTCTTCCCCATACTTCAACTTTTCACTTGTAAGCAAATCTTCTATCGTCTTAGAATCTACAACTGAAAGTTCTTCTCTTCCATCATTCTCCACAATTATAAGTGTACTATCATCATTATGCATTGCTTCAGAAGCACGTAACCTATCCACCACATCTAAAAAATCATTATAAGAAGATAATGCTAAAAGTTGCTCTATATAGGCTTGTTCTTTATTTTCAATCTTTTTTTTATATAAGAACTCTCCCAATGGGTCAGTTACAAGCAGCAACTTATTTCCTTCAGTTAACTTACCATTTATTGGTAAGATTCCACCTCTTCCTTTACTAAAGCTATCAAAATAATCAGGACTATTACCAAAGCCATTTTCTATGGATGGGTAAAATGTCAAAATTTTATTCTCGTTAGATACTTCCAACAAACAAGAATCTCCTAATACATATCCATCCCAACTTCCATCCTTGTCAAAATGAACGCCACAAAAAGTTGCGCCTGCGCCTTGACTCTCCATCAAACAATTCTCCAACATCCATGTTGACTGACCTATACTCTCTAATTCGGTAAGTTGCTGCCTTGCATAAGCCTGCCATTTTTTTTGCAATTTAGGAATACTTTCCGAAATATCATCAACATCAGTGTCCGTATACTCCTTAACTAACAGTTCTGCCCACTTTGCTGAAAAAATAGACTGCGATACCCCATCAGATATCGCAATCTTTTTTTTACCAGAGTTTAAACGAAAGTAATCCTGACAGTCAGCATTGCTTTCTTCTAATTTATGAGTTATATAAGCTCTTACTTTCATATTTACTTATCCCCCAGACCTTTACTTGATCCAAAATCAATTAACTTTATCAAACTAACAGCATCTGCACTAAAAACACAACCACGAGAATTTGGTTTAACAGGAAGTTCGTTTTTATGAGCAGCATCAATGTATCCCTCTGGAATCACACTAGAAATTTCATAAAGGAACTCGGCTCCCTGTCCACCATTTTTTACATCATTATCATCACAAGGAGTAATAATCTCTTTTGAAGTATCTCCAATTTCTGCATTAAAAATCAAAACATTACCATCAGAATTAGAAATATTCATAATTTCATTTGCAACAGCTTTGGTTTCTTCTACACAGACACTATTCGACTTATGATCATAATAAGGAACTCCATCCGATATATTAATTATCACAGGAGCAGGATTATCTGGTTTATCTGCCATCCAGCTCTCCACCAACTTCTTAGCCATAACAAAAGCACCACGCATATCAGTCCAAGTATCAGTATCAGTTGGCTCAACCCAAATAGGCATTTTTACAATTTTATCAACCAAACTACCAGCCCCATCGCTTACCTTTTTTGTCACGGTCTCTATTCTTTTGGGAGACTTATACAAATCTGTCAAGAAACCAGAGCACTCTTCTTTTACTTCTGCACAATAACTAATTACAGAAATAAAGCAACGGTTCTTAGGTTCCTTTCCGTTGAAATTCTTCTTTATAATATCATTTATAACACGATTTATAACACGAGTTGCAAACTCGGTTCTTGAAACAGGCTCATTCTTATATTTAAGCATCATAGAACCTGATTTATCAACTAAGATAATTAAAAGACCAGGAGTTGCAGAACTCCATTGTTTGTCATTTTTTGCCATAATCAAGAAAAATCATATCGCAAACTTGTTCCCAGAAGTTGCATTAGTTATTAAAGTTTTTATGAATTGGCGTGGGACTATTGCCTTTACGCCAGAATAGAGGTTGTGGAAGGACCTATCTGCTAGCATAGGACAATAGCCCACGCCAAAAGGGTATATTATTCCTTTCCCATTTTGAAAAGGATACAATAATCCTAAAGGCGTGAGAATACTGTTCACTATCCAAGCAGATTTCGAAACTTCCACATTTCTATTCTAGGATAACGTTCAATACGCTCATTCATTTGAGTCTTCATCGCAGCCGTTCTTTTCCGTCTGCTCCAACTCTGACCGCAAAAGTAAGCATTATTCCTGATACTGCCAAACTTTTAGCGATGTTTTTTATCCCGAAGGACAAAAAAGGCATTGAACGCTGTCATTGCCGAGAGAAAAATACTTCCACATTTCTATTCCATGGCAACAATTCAATGCCCTATACCTATATACCATCCCTTACGAAAAGGTAAACAACCAGTTACGATTATTTTTTAGTTATCGTTCCTTTTCTCATATTCACCGAGAAATTACCAAGAGATGTCTTGACTTTATAAACGCCATTCTTTGATGATACCAGCTTTGCCGATATTCCCATAAAGTTGACGCCGCCGTCCTTCTTCTCTATGGTGTACTTTCCGAAAGGAGTAGCTACGATGATGTGATGCTTGGTATTCTCAACCACACCATACACTGTGCCGGATGGAGTCTGCTTTACCTGCTCGGCTACGCTCTTTACGGCATTTGCCAGATTGGTGTTGTTACTCTTTGCAAAACTGGTTGTGGTGGCAGCTACTACCATCATCAACGAAATCATAATCTTCTTCATACCTTATTATATATTAAAGGGTTATACTTCATGTTCCCCGTTCCACGATTTTTTCTTTTCTACCGCTTCCCGATTACGAGCGCAAAAGTAAGAAGATTATTTCTATCAGCCAAATATCTAAACCTACCTTGTATGAAATGCCGGACTGAATGTACCAAATGACAAAACGGATGCTTGACATTACTCATCAAGCATCCGTTTTAAAAATTCTATCATTTCTAGAATTGCCTTTCTCAAAGGTTGCAACTCATTTTCTATAATCCACCAAATCTGATCGGCATCAACCTCAAAATAATGATGAGCTATGATATCACGTAACCCTTTCACATTTTTCCAATCAATTTCAGGATGAGTTGTAAGAAGTTCTCCATTAGTTAAGTATATCCAATGCTACATATTTAATCTTCATCTCTGATAATCAACTTATTAAGTGTGAAAGGAGAATATCAACACAGGATACAGCTTCCACTTCTTATCCAGCTTGTCGATAGCAAGCCCCTTGAACGATACAAGCAAAGGAATTGCTCCGTCTTTGCAATCCGTCGTAATAATAAGCCACTTTCAAAAACACTCTTCACTCTTCACAAATATGGTATAAGTATTTGTATATAAGGAATTTGTACGGGTGAAGAGTAGTGCGCTACTCTTCACCTCTCTTCACCCCCAAAAAATCTGCATCATCTGCGAAATCTGCGTGACTTTCTTCTAAGACCGAACAGGGCGAGCTTCCATTTCAATTTCGTGCGTAACCCTAAGGTGAAGAGTGGTGAAGAGTGATGCGTAACTCTTCACCTCTCGCAACCCCAGTGTTTATCGGGGTTTCAGCCGATTTGGTGAAGAGTGAAGAGTAAAAAAGCGAGTGGTTGTTTTACCAGCTCCCGACGTATCGTTTTGTGCCTGGCAATGGCAGGTTATTGCCCTGGTAAAGGGCAATGTTATGCCATAGTGAGGCAATAAGCGCTACAAGCCGTTTTACGCATCGTCAGTACTATCATGGAGACCTCTCTGTAACGTCTTTGCGCCTTGCAAGTACTATCGCTGTTGCTTGTAAGTACTATCATCGTGCCTTGTAAGTACTATCATTGTTGCATCGGTTTTACGTAAAAAGTCTTCGGAGTAACCTTTACTTGTTGCCGGAAGAATTAATATTATAAGCCGGAGAAGCCTATATCTTCAGCCGCACAACAGCTGTTGGGCGCTTGCATAACAGCTGATATGCGCTCGCCCACCACCTGTTGTGCAAGCGGAAATCAGCTGGTGGGCGATGAGTTATTGGATATAACGGATGCTTGACATCATTCATCAAGCATCCGTTTAGCAAATCACCTACTTCATTTTCCATCCATCAATGGTTCCCGTCTTCGATGAGAAGTTGCAGCCTATCTGATAAATCTTTCTGCCATCTGCTGCATATTCCCTGACATAGCCCATATCCTCTATCTGCTTCAGGGCTTCTTCAGCCGAACCATCACGCTTGAATTCGAAGATGTAGATATAGTTCGGAGTCTCTACCACACAATCTACCCTACCTTCGCTTTGCTGCTTTGACCAGCATCAGGAACCCGCTTCGCACTTCATCATTCGGGAAATCCAGGAGATAGGAATCGGTATCCATATTCCAGTCTTTGATGGTAAGATAACCGCTCTGATAAATCATAGGCAACGGTGATTCCACATCTGCCTTGTAGTCGATAAAACTACTCGTAG
Source organism: Prevotella sp. TF12-30 (assembly GCF_003436715.1). Taxonomy (NCBI): domain Bacteria; kingdom Pseudomonadati; phylum Bacteroidota; class Bacteroidia; order Bacteroidales; family Prevotellaceae; genus Prevotella; species Prevotella sp. TF12-30. The sequence continues at coordinate 67,830 of NZ_QSQJ01000009.1, forward strand.
GATAAAACCTGTTCACCATCTCATTGATGTTCTCATCAAAATGAGACAACAAGCGAACAAGACAGGTTGGCGAACCCGTGCGGAACCAATAATCCGCCAGGAATAGCCCGAAAAAAAATAGCGAGACTGAAAAAGTTCAGCTGAGAAAAAACGAAAAGGCAGCTGCTGGCATCCTTCTAATGCCAACAACTGCCTTTCCTTTATTTATCTATGCAACTACTGTTTAAATTCTCTCAAATTGAAAGAAGAACCGCTTGTTAAGCGAATTTCTTCATATTAGTTCTTGCGCCATACTCAGCGCATCCGGCAACGATCATTGCCAAAATCATACCTAATACCATCATAACTTTTATCCTTTCTCTATTTTTGTCTGATTACTTGCCGAGGCTAATCTTCTTGTTGACATTTACAACCTCTGCAAAAAGAGCAGCTACAACTGCCATTGTCATTACTAATACCATCATAATAGTTATCCTTTCTTTACTTTAATTATTCGTTATCTATCTTTTCGAGTGCAAAGGTAATGCCTTTTTGTGTACGCACACAATGTTTTTGGGAAAAACTTCAAAAAAGGGCCGTTTTCTTGATTTTCATCAAATTCTGTCATAGGAAACAGGGCAAAATGACATGTCAATCCAGGTTTTCTCAATCTTTAGAACACTCGTATTTACGATGAAACACCAGGAGACAGAAGGCTCCAGCCAATGCCATCGGTACACCGATGAGCGCAGGATAGTGATAGCCCAAGCCCATTGCCACGGGGATTCCGCCCAAGAAGGCACCCAGGGCATTGCCCAGGTTGAAGGCTGCCTGGATGCAGCAACCACCCAGCATTTCACCACCCTCGCTGTGCTTCACAATGAGAAACTGCTCAGGCGAACCTATACCGAAAAGGCAGGCACAACTGATAAACATCATCGCTGCCGATACCCAACCGATATGCGACAGAAAGAAGGTAGCCAGCAAGGCTGCGGCAGCCAGGAACTGCAGATAGCATGTAAAGCGGCCCGGCTTAAATCTGTCTGCCAGCAAGGCACTCACCTGATTTCCTACCACCATTCCCAAACCGGCAAGAATCATCAGCACAGAAATACTTGCCGCATGGAAACCGCCGTTCATCTGCAAAAGCGGAGAGATATAACTGAACCAGCAGAGAATACCGCCGTTGCCCAGGAAAGTAGCAGCGATGATAAGCCAGGGAGCCAGATGGCGCATAAACCGGAACTGCGCCTTCATACCCTTGTTAGGCAGAGCCTCTACGTCAGGAACCCACTTGTAAATCATATAGAGCGTGATGACGCCCAACGCCACCGACATGAGAAAAGGCACTCGCCAGGAGATGGTATGACTCAGGAAGGTGCCCAGCGGAACACCAAGCAGATTGGCAAACGGCATACCGGCACACATCATCGCCACCGCCTTGGTACCCTTTCCCTCCTTCGCCATCTTCACCGCCACGATGGTAGCCGTACCGAAATAGGCACCATGAGGAAGTCCCTGGATGAAGCGGGCACAAAGCAGAAGCCCGTAACTAGGGGCTATCGTAGCGATGATGGCTCCCAGAATCACCAGCGAAGTAAGAAACAAGAGTATATTCTTGGGGCGATACTTATGCATCAATATCAGCGAGAAAGCACCGGCACATACACCCAGTGCATAGATAGAAATGAGATGACCAGCCTGAGGGATGGACACATTCATGTTGTGCGCCACATCGGTGAGAATTCCCTCGATAATAAATTCTGCGATGCCCAGGGTAAATGTACCCAAGGCGAGTGCAAACAATCCTTTTTTCATACGTTAATTATCCTTATCTTTTTATCCTAAGTTTGTTTTCAGGGTGCAAAATTACAAAAATCTCTACACATATAAATGATAAGAGGGCAAAAACTTTGCCCTTTCAAGATTTATTAGTAATTTTGCACTCAAAAATAAAAAGAAGAGGGATGAAGCAGATGCTGAATCCCTCTTTCATCATCAACAATAAGTAGAATGCCTATGCTGAATATTGCAGAATATTTTCCAATTACCGACCCTACGCTGATCTTCTTCGTAGTGCTCCTCATCATCCTCTTTGCCCCTATCATCATGGGTAAGCTCCGAATCCCCCATATCATCGGAATGGTGCTGGCGGGTATCCTCGTGGGCAAATACGGACTGAACATTCTGGAACGAGATGCATCTTTCGAGCTGTTCGGCAAGGTGGGACTCTACTACATTATGTTCCTCGCCGCCCTGGAGATGGACATGGAGGGTATGAAGAAAAACAAATCGCGGCTCATCATCTATGGTCTGCTCACCTGCTTCGTTCCCTTCTTCCTCACCTTCGGCATGAGCATCTGGCTGCTGCACTATTCCACCAGGGCATCGTTTCTGCTGAGCTGCATCATGGCTTCCAATACCCTGATAGCCTATCCTATTGTTTCCAGATATGGTCTGCAGCAGAAGCCAAGTGTAACCCTAAGTGTGGGTTCCAGCATGCTTTCGCTGCTGATAGCCCTCATCATGCTGGCGGGTCTCGTCGCCTCGTTCTCCAGTCACGATGGTCTGCTCTTCTGGGTACTCTTCACCGCCAAGTTTGCCGCATACTGCGGAGTAATGATATTCCTAATACCGCGACTCACAAGATGGTTTCTGCGCCGGTACAGCGATTCGGTGATGCAGTTTATCTTCGTGATGGCGATGCTCTTCATGAGTGCGGCTCTCTCGCAGATGGTGGGCATCGAGGGCGTGTTCGGTGCTTTCTTCGCTGGTCTTATTTTAAATAGGTATATCCCGCACGTGTCTCCGCTGATGAACCGACTGGAGTTTACGGGCAATGCGCTCTTCATCCCTTACTTTTTGATAGGTGTGGGCATGCTCATCAACGTGGGACTGCTTTTCCAGGGCAGTCATATCCTTTGGGTCATCTTCTGCATCGTGTTCTTCGGAACCTTGGGAAAAGCCATCGCAGCCTATGCCGCCTGCTTCGGATTCCGGTTGCCGCTGTCATCGGGTCACATGATGTTCGGTTTGACTTCTGCCCATGCCGCCGGCAGTATCGCCATGGTGATGGTTGGTATGAACCTCCTGGTGGGACCGAATACCTATCTGGTCAACGATGATATGCTGAATGGTGTGGTAATGATGATTCTCTGCACCTGCGTCATCTCTTCGATGCTCACCGACTGGAGTTCCAGAAAGATTATCCTCCGCGACAAGGAGTTGCCTGATGCCGAAGATACCAAAAAGGCAAGCGATGAGAAGATTCTCATACCGGTGAAGTATCCGGAATATGCCGATAATCTGATGAGTCTCGCCTTCCTGGTGAGAAACCAGAAGCTGAACAGAGGACTGGTCTGCCTGAACGTAGTGTATGATGACAAGGATATGCGATACAAGCAGGAACAGGGCCGACAGCTGCTGGATCATTGCAGTCAGCTTGCCGCAGCCACGGATGTGATGACGCAGACGCAGGTCCGCATCGCAGCCAATATCGCCAACGGCATCAAGCATGCCTTCAACGAGTTCCAGTGTTCCGAAATCATCATCGGTATGCACATGCATCCGGAGGTTTCGCCTAAGTTCTGGGGAGAGTTCCATCAGAGTCTCTTCAATGGTCTGAGCCGCCAGATTATCATGGCACGCATCAAGCAGCCGCTCAATACCATTCGCCGAATACAGGTGGCAGTACCATCGAGGGCTGAGTTTGAACCGGGTTTCTACCGCTGGGTAGAGAGATTGGCGCGCCTGTCAGGCAATCTGGATTGCCGCATCCAGTTCCACGGCAGGGAGGAGACCCTGGCGCTCATCAATGAGTACATCACCAACCGCCATCAGGAAGTACGTGCCGAATACACCCTGATGCAGCATTGGAACGAGATGCCTCAGCTTGCCTCCCACATGAGCAAGAACCATCTCTTTGTGGTGGTGACAGCCCGCAAGGGAACCGTTTCCCACAAGTCTGCATTGGAGCGATTGCCGGAAGAGCTAACCCGCTTCTTCTCGGGCACGAACCTGATGATTATCTTCCCTGACCAGCACGGAGATTCATCGGGCAATGTACTGACATTTGCCGAGCCTCAGCACCAGGAGGAAATCAGTGCCTACGTGGCATTCAATCAATGGTTCAAGAAGAAGTTCAGAAAATAAAGAGAAAACAAAGGATACTAAAAAAGGTCGCCAAAATGCTGGCGACCTTTTTTAGTATATAAACAATCAAAACGATTTGGATTAATCAAACCAAGACAGAAGAACAACAACGACTATTGGGAGATCAACTACTTGTAGTTTTCGTCATCGTAGGTGATGATGTCCAGATCTTCTGCTATTTTCTTCAGCCCATTTTTGATTCTTCCGCCTAGTGTCCATGCCTTTGGCTTATTGACAGGCGGTTCAGCAGGAACTTCTCTTGAGTTTTCTGCTGTAGGAGGATTGTCTTCCACCCAAACCTTAGCTGGCTCTTCTCCAGACTCATTGCCAGACTCTTTTCCTGACACTTCTTCTTGATAGGCGATAGCGGCCTCCTTCTCGGTAGCATCATGATTAATGTTATCTATAGATTCTGCTTCTTGCTTTTGCCCAGTTTTGTTTGCTAGCGTCTGGAAGTTGTCTCTGATAGGATGATAGAGCTTGTCAATGATTCTCTGATAGTCTTCCTCATCCTTCGATACAGAAGAACTTTCAGGAATATCCTCGGCCAACTCATTGTTGAGACCTGTTGCAAGAATGGTGACTTTGGCATCCTCATCCAAACTATCATCATCAGAAAGACCCCAAATCACCTTGATGTCAGGGTTCAGTTCATCAAAGAAGGCATCAATTTCTCTCATCTCCCTCACAAAGATAGGGTGCTTGCTGGAAGTGTAGATATTGAAAAGGATGCGCTGGGCATTACTGATATCGCTGCCATAGAGCAGAGGAGAGTCTAACGCATTCTTGATGGCACTCTGAACCCTTCCCTCACCACTGGCTCTACCCATGGCCATGATAGCACCGCCACCGCTCTTGATGGTAGTCTCGATGTCACGGAAGTCAAGATTGATGGTTCCCTCCACGGTGATGAGTTCCGAGATACTCTTGGTGGCATCGCTCAGTACCTTGTCTGCCAGTTTGAAGGCATCCTTTACGGTAATCTCGGAGTCGGCATAAACATCGCAGAGACGCTCGTTGTTGACGATAAGCAAGGCATCCACGTTCTTGCGCATTTCTTCTACACCCTGCAGAGCCTTGACAATTTTCTTTCGCTTCTCGAAGTAGAAAGGTATGGTGATGATGCCAACGGTAAGGATGCCCATCCCTTTGGCAATACCGGCAATGACAGGTGCGGCACCCGTACCCGTTCCACCACCCATTCCGGCAGTAACAAAAACCATCTTGGTTCCGTCGTCCAGCAGTTTCTTGATGTCTTCCTGGGTATTCTGAGCCTCACTTCTTCCCACTTCGGGATTTGCCCCTGCACCCAAACCACTCTTTCCGAGCATGATCTTTACCGGCACAGGCGACTTGGATAGTGATTGACTATCCGTATTGCAGACAGCGAAACTCACGTTCACGATCCCCTCTGCATACATATTCTTAACGGCATTGCATCCGCCACCACCCACACCAATCACCTTGATGATGTTCTTGGTAGTGTCTTCTGTCTGCCCGAAATCTATAGGAGTCCAATCTTCTTTCATCATTTCTAAATTTCAATTTGGACACAAAGATACATATAAAGAATCAGATTCCCGATAAAAAATCAAACGCAAGCCTTGCAAAAGAAGAATTTTTCTTGATGAGAAACGATTTTTCTCATTCTTTTTGTACTTTTGCAACCAGTATGCAAGAAGAAACAAGAAATATGACCCCAGAGGAGAAAGCCGCTCTGGTAAAGACGCTTTCCACCCAGCTTTTAGCAGAAGGTAGAACCGATCTTTTGTTAAAAGCCATCAGTGTGCCCGTATTGGAACAGCTCCGTATTGAGGCAGCAAGGGCAACCCTCAGTCCTCTGGTCATCACGGAAGATTATCGTTTTTTGCTCCCTGACTATGGAAACAGGGAGGTGCTGCTCAGTCCCATCCATAAGGCCCTCTATCTGCTCTTTCTGAATCACCCGGAAGGAATAGAGTTCAAGAACCTGGTGGATCATCGTGAGGAACTGTTTGCCCTCTACCGAAAAATCGGCAACAGAATCGACCCCGATAAAATCACAGAAACAGTGAATCGCCTGACGAACCCTCTTGATAATGCCCTCAACGAGAAGTGTTCACGCATCAAGGCAGCTTTCTCTGACCTGATGGACGAATACCAGGCCGACTATTATATCATCAATAGCCATATAAAGCGCCACCAAGGCTCTTCCATGAAGCTCTGGTTCGAGAGGTTGAAGATCATCAACCTTCCGAGGGAACTTGTCATCTACAAAGTTGATGATTTTTAGCCAGAATTATTCATAAGTAAAATGTTAAAAAACGCCCTAAGCACAAAGTTTTCCGCAACAAAAGTCTTTAATATCGGTATTTTTCCTTACCTTTGTGGTCAACATTTGGCAATTCTTAAAAAGAAAAGTCAATCGGTTTTTCATCTAACCTCTGGATATAACATTGGAAGATAAAATCAAACAGCCTTTAACGGCTAATGCTTCATTGTATAATGGGCAACCTACTGACACTGGTTCATCGTGTCCAAGTGCAAGACTTACCTCTTGTACGCCCTCCATCTCAAAGAACAAAGGTGGGGTGTCGGTAGAGAATGTGCCTTCACAAAACAAGCAATGGTTCGTTCTGCGAGTTACGTATTGGCGTATTATCAAGGCAAAAGCATTTATAGAGGCTAAAGGACTCGAATGTTATGTACCTTTGCGGTATAAAGAGGTAAGAAAGCAAGGAAAGAAGCGAATCATCACGGAGCCTCTTATTTCTTCTTTTGTGTTTGTTCATGCATCAGCAGAGCAAGTTGAAACCTTGATTCACGACAATAAGGTTGTGACAAATGAAAGTAGAGCTTTGCTCAGCTACTACTTTGATCACACCATACATCGCCAAGACTATCCCAACAAAAATCCTCCGCTCACAATCCAAGATGAAGCTATGAATAACTTTGTCCGCCTTACATCCATCAAGAATCCTCACATCATTCATGTCACCTCTAATAACATCCAGTTCAAACTGGGTGACCATGTGATAGTGACAGAAGGAGAGTTCAAAGGAATCCGTGGTCGTGTTGCCCGCATGGCAGGCCAGCAGCGTGTGGTTGTAGAATTGTTTGATGGCTGTTTGGTGGCTACGGCTTATGTGCCGAAGGAGATGATGAACACTTTCAAATATTGCAAAATATAACACTATACGTAAAGTCTAACCCAAATACATACTATAATATGGAAAAGATTTTTAGAATGTCAGAAGATAATAAGGAACTTCTAAAATGCCCAACACAAGCGATAGGATTAATCGAAATTCCCGAAGGAATTGAAACTATAAAATGTAATGCTTTTGAAAGTTGCTGCGACATAGAAAGCGTTGTGATACCATCTAGCGTAAAAAAGATAGAAGAGAATGCTTTTAAGGGTTGTATTAATCTTAAAACAATCTCCATACCCGATTCCGTCAATATCATTCCCGCAGGATGCTTTAACGGTTGCATTGAATTGACCAAAGTTGAATTACCATCAACCATTACAAAAATTTCAAATGACGCATTCAGTAATTGCTGCAATTTGATTGATATTCTCATCTCTGACGTAGTAACAGAAATAGGCTCATCTGCATTTCATAACTGTTCGAATTTATGCAAAATACAAATTCCTGATTCTGTAATAGAAATAGGACCGTCAGCTTTTGAGGGATGTAGAAGCCTAGAATCTATAAATTTATCTCAAAAAATCAAATACATAAATTATAATACATTTCGAGGATGTGAACTTTTGAATAAAATTTGGATACCAAAGAATGTAGCAATTATTGGATCCGAAGCATTTGGCGGGTGTGAAAATATGAGTATTGTCGCGATTCAATCCAATCATATTAAAATCGACCCAACTGCCTTTCTTCAGTGTTCCAATATATCCAGGTTATATTTGGCAAACAACAATCCCAACGTTGTGATTTCCTCATTCGGAGATAGCGTAGCTATTAAAATCATTTCGCCAATATCAGACTATGACAGAATAAAGTCATCTGCCTCAACTTCTGCTGAAGATTTATACAAGACCCATGCTACAAACCTTAAATACATGGCACTTTTCTACAAATATATGGGGATGAATATTACCCAAATGAAATGGTCTGAAAGTTTGAAAAACGCCAAATCTTTCAAGGAGCCCATCAATACTAGTTGGGAAGCATATAAAACTATCGAGCAATCAATAGAAGAACTGTTCTCCATAAACTGGGATTATTCAGCAGGTTTAGGCCTTGTCTTAGGCTACAATAATTTCAGAGCCTTAGATTTTGATATTAACGGGGATTTTGCCATAAAATTAGAGTATAATGATGGCACAGTTGATGACTTTATTGATGATGTCCTTAGATTGTTAAATCTACCATTGGATTATCAATGGGTCGTCAGAAGTGGCAATGGATATGGTTTTCACATCATTTTTAGATGCGAAAACATTCCTTCCACATCCGAATTGGATTCCATTTCATTTGCCCCTTCTGATAGATATAGTGATCCTCAATTGTTTTCACGTATAGAACTTCGCTGGTGCGACCACCTCGTATTACCACCCTCAATCCATGCTTCAGGCAATCAATACTATTTTAGAAATAAAAAACTTCCTACAATAAACCCCGTAGAACTAACACTTGACTGTATAGAACCCATGTTGTATAAATACTGCGGTGACAGAATCTACCAGCAGGCTCAATATAAGGGGCGACAATTAACGCTAACGCAAGTAGAGAAAATCACTAGCAGGCATGACAGTTACTTATCACCTCATGAACATTGTCTAGATTCTATTGAATATCTCTCGGATATTATAACGCCAGAAGGACAAAACTCATTAGCTATACACTATCTCTTAGGGGATGGTATAGCTCCTTGTATAGAAAAGGGCATTGATCTGCTTAACAAATCAAACACTCAATCGGCAATGTTCAACTTATTAAGTCTTTATTCTGTGGGAGCTATACCATGCACATATTACCAGTACAAAAATCTACTTGATCAGTTAGATAGAAATGGTTTTAACGAAGATAGCATATCTTTAATCGAAGAAAATGCTAGCAATTTTATAAATAAAACAGATTTGTTCTTCTTTTTCGATACAGAGACAACCGGCCTCCCAGCAGACTATAATGCCCCTATAAGCAAAACGGACAATTGGCCTCATATTATACAAATTGCTTGGGTTGTTATGGACGAATCTAACAAGGTCGTCACAAAAAATGATTTTGTTATTAAACCTGATGGATTTGATATACCCAGTAGTTCAGTTGATATCCATGGAATAACCTTTGATTATGCAATGAAAAATGGCGTTGACATAGCTGAAGTCATAGAGAAATTCCTAAAAGACCTGAGTCTTTGTAAATATGTTGTTGGGCACAACATCAAATTTGACCAAAATATCTTATCAGCACAGCTTTATAGAATGAATATGAATATTGATTGGAATAAATTCAATAGCATTTGTACTATGAAATCATCTGTTAATTTTTGCAAAATAATAGGTATGTATGGCTATAAATATCCCAAGCTGAATGAGTTATATTATAAATTATTCCATAGAAATTTTGAAAATGCCCATAATGCCTTCTCGGATGTTTTAGCAACCATTGAATGTTTTAAAGAGCTAAAAAAGAAAGGTGTTATTGATATGTCTGATGATAATGACAATTTGCCTTTTTGATATGCAATACTAGTTAAAAAGAGGTGTATGAGCACTCAAATAGAGCTTTATTTAGAAAGGAGCATCTTCGCTGCTAAATTTATAACATTAAATTATGTACAACAGTAAAGATTTGAAAAAATATTTCCAGTACTGGACGGAGGCAATGCCTAAGGGCATCTCCATAGAACAGTTCTGTTCACGTAACATATTTGTCATTGAACATAACAATAATTTGAATTAGATTGCAAAGCTATGAAATCACAAGAAAATAAAAAACTTATAATTTCTCTTGAAGAAAAGAATAAAGATTTGGAAGAAATTAATTGCGAGTTGAAAAGTCAAATCAAAGAAAATTTTAAAAAGGCAAATACTCTAATGCAGAATAAAAAAGACTATCCATTTGAAAGGATGCCTATTTGGTAAAATGGCTCTAATCAACTAAAGGAAAACTCCGAAATAGAATATAAATCAGCCGCAGGCAGTTATATTGGCCATCAAGACTACACTCTTCAGCAACGCATCAATTTCATGGAGAATCCAGGATATCTGTATTATTCCAATGCTGGCACATTCATTCCTGGCACTTTGGAGAATGTTTTGAGGAACGAAGAGCCTCAGACGCATTTCCGCAATGAATGTTTATGTAGGGCGATGGTAGATTTCAACATGATAGATACCGTAAGCCGTGGTATCAAGAAAATGTTCAATGAGCAATGGCGCAGACACTTCCCTATGCCTGACTATGAGATTGACCAGATCAAGAAGAAAGTAGTTGTCCGCATCTATGGCAATGAAATCAATAAACGATACACTGATTTGTTGAAGACAAACGACACTCTATCTCTCTGGGATTGCATCTCTCTTGACGCAGTACAAAAAGGCAGAACTATTCATGAGGATATAGCGCAAAACTTACTCAAACGTGGACTGATAGAAGGTGAGGTCCCGCATTACAGCATTTCTCTTAGCATTGCCAAGAACACTCACCAACTGCCTTCTTACACCAAAACCAAAGGATTGGATAAGGAGAGATTGCGTCAAATGGTTCTCCAATATCTCAGCAATGCAGGAAGTGAAGGTGCCAAGCGAGATAGTATATACGAATATCTGAAGGATGTTCTTCCGCAAAACAAGACGGAAGAACAAAAAATTCGTATGCTCGGAGATTTGCTCAAAAATATGAGCAAAGAATATTTAATAAAAGCGGAAGGACGAACTTGGTATGTCATGCCTCAATCATAGAGGACATATTATAGCGGATTATAGCGGAATTATAGCGAATTCGGCATTCTTATAGCGGAAAAAACGTCGAAATTCGACGGATATAGCGAAGTAAATCAACTAAAAAAGGTCGCCAGCATTTTGGCGACCTTTTTAGTATCATATTTACTTCGTATTCAAAACCAGCTTCTTGGCTTTTATCTTTTCGCCAGCCACCGAAAGCTCTATCTTTCCTGGCTTATCGCCTGCTCTCAATATCACGAGAGCAGACCCCTGGAAGAGATTTCTCTGGATGGTCTTCTCCAACTGGGTCTTTCCGATATGAAGCTCGTCCGATGAGATGTTTCCATTATCCACCGCCACGATATTCGCATCGCCCTTCACGGTGAATGTCAACTTGTCGAATGCCTTGGCATCCTTCATGTTCAGTACTCTTCTGCCCTTCTTATCCACGGCATAGATGCGGACGTGCATCAGATCCTTACCATCAGCATGCCAGGTCTCCACATCCGGAACCAGTTTCAGAGCCACGGCCTCGCCCGTGGTCTCTATCTGATGGCGAGCCACCACCTTGCCGTTCTTCTTAGCCACAGCCACCAGAGTGCCTGGAGCATAGACGATGTTGTCCCACTTGATTCGGGCACGGAGCTTAGGGTCGTTACTGTTCTTCTTCACACCCAGACTCTTGCCATTGAGGAAGAGTTCCACCTCGTCGCCATTGGTATAGGTATAGAGCGAAACCTGCTCGCCTGCCTCACGGTTCCAGTTTTCTGAGAGCTTTCCGGCAGAAACATTGATGCCATTCCACTGGATGTTGCCACCCGACTTCTCGATGACACCGATATGAACGGTTGGCTCGTCAGTAAACATGCTCTTCACGAAATAAGCATCCGGCTTTGGCTGGAGAGAAAGATCGAACACACCCTGATTCCATCCCTTGACAGGCCATCCCATACTCTCGCCCAGGTAATCGATGGCTCCCCAATAAGCCAGGCCCAACACCTTGTCACGGTCCATCTCGTAGAAGTTTGGCCCCATGGCAGCCACACTCGCCTCGCTCTGATAGAAGGTCTTTTCAGGATAACGCTTCATATCACCTGGGAAGTACATATAGCGATAGTTGTAGGAGTTTACCTCGGTAGCCACCGCCAGATCGGCTGGAATGGAATCGGTCTCGATGTTGCGGTAGCGGGGATGCATCGCCACGGTAGTCAGTCGAGTATCATCATATCGGTGCAGCAACTCCTTCTGGATTTTATAGGCGGTAACGCCCCAATCATTGAAAGGCAGATTGCTATATTGCTGCAACTCGTTACCCAGACTCCAAAGGATAACCGACGGATGGTTTCTATCTCGCTTTACCCATTCCGGAATGTCTTTCTGCCAAAGGCTCTCCCACTCCACTCTGCCGCCGGCATACTGGGTAAGCCATTTGTCGTAAAGTTCATCCACCACCAGGATGCCATACTTATCGCAAAGCTTCAGGAAATCCTCGCTATATGGATTATGAGAAGAGCGGATATGGTTCATACCGAACTCCTTGATCAGCTTGAGTCGCTTCTCGATGGCACGAGGATAGGCAGCTGCACCCAGGGCACCGAGGGTATGATGGTTGGCATAGCCCTTCAGCAAGACCTTCTTGCCATTCACCAGCAAGCCCTTCTGCGGAACGATTTCGATGGTGCGCACGCCAAACTGTTCTTTAATCTGATCAGCCACCTTTCCCTCCTGATTATAGAGTGTCACCTCGGCAGTATATAAATAAGGTGTATCTGGCGACCACAGTTGGGCGTTCTCCAGAGAGATGGCAGGCAATTCATATTCTCTATCACGCCATTTGGCATTGAAGTCGATGTTATTCTTCTGTTGAGCCACCACCTTGCCATCGGCATCGAGAATACGAACCTCTACAGGAATAATAGCCTTTCCCTGTCCTTTTGCCAGCTTCTGCTGGTTGATAATCTCTGCCTTGATTTTCACCTCTTTGTTTTCCTGGGTGCGGATAAAGAGCGGATGGCGAGGGAAGTACAGATCCTTGTCGGTGATGATGAGATTGACATCACGATAGAGACCGGCACCCGTAAACCAGCGGGAATTATTAGGATTGCGGGTATCTGCCTTGACGGTAATCTCGTTAGCCTCGCCCCATTTCAGGAGTTTACTGAGGTCGATATCAAAACCGAGGTAACCATAATCGGTACCTCCGATACGCTGACCATTGAGATAAACATCTCCTACCAGCATGATACCCTGGAAGTCGAGCACGATGCGCTTTCCCTTCCATTCATCTTTCGGAGTCAACTGATAGCGATACCAGCCAATGCCCATCTCCTTGAATCCACGCGGACTCAATCGGCTGCGCACGTTGCTTCCGGCATCACTGTTATCTGGTCGCTCGCTGGCATCAGGAGCCACCCAGTCCTGACCGATCAGGAAGTCGTGGGGAAGATTCACCACCTCATCACCGCTCTGAGTAGCTTTCAACTCAGAGATATTCTTCACATCACCGCGATGGAACTGCCATCCCTGGTTGATACTGATTGTATCGCGCACCGCTGCATCAGCCGAAAGGGTTCCCATCAAAGGCAAACCGCCCAATAGCAACGAGGCGAAAAGTATTGTCTTTTTATTCATTTCAAATTCATTTTATTAATTTCCATCCGGCTTGGTTACATCCTGATTCACGGATGGATACCACACGAATTGATTGAAATCATCTGGCTGGGCAGGATTGTAGTCCTTCCAGTCACTGCGTAGATACTTCACGATAGGCAGATTGAGCTGCTTCATTCCCATTACCACCATCTTTGCCACCTCGTAGGCTCCGTATGGATTGAAGTGGGTGTTATCCTCCAGAGCCTTAGTCTGGTTGGGATAAGTATTTGCCGGATAGTGAACCAGCGACTTCTTGCTGTTCTCATAACCCAAAGTCTCGAAGAAAGTGCGGGTCATATCGTGGAGTTCAATGACAGGAACATCCTCTCTCTTAGCCACAGCTCTCATGGCATCAGGATAATCCTGATGAGTCTCCTGAATCTTGCTATGGGTAGCCTCATCGAAGAAGCGACGCTGAGTAGGAGTTACGAAGATGATGTTGCCCCCCTTCTTGCGGACCTCATCGATGAACTTCTTCAGATTATAAGAGAAGTTATACCAGGCACCACTGCCTGCAGACTTCTCCTTCTGGTCGTTATGTCCGAACTCACAAATCACGTAGTCGCCCTTCTTCATCATCGCCAGCACCTTGTCCTGACGGTTGGAAGCAAGGAAGGAACCTGCTGTCAATCCGCTTTCGGCATGGTTTGAGATAGCCACCTCCGGACCGAACCAACGGGTAACCATCTGCCCCCAGGAAGCGTATGGCTCTGTAAACTGATCTACTACCGTAGAGTTGCCGCAGAGGAAAACGGTGGTGGTTTCAGCAGGAGCCGGTTCCACCTTGATGCTCTTTACTGCTGGGGCAGCACCCGTAAACTCCAAGGTCAGCTTCTCATCCCAGGTAAACGTCTCCTTCTCGCGAGGTTTGATTTTTACGTTCATTTTATCGGTAATATAAGGAGAACGCTTGTTCACGATGAAGGAGAAAGTCTTGAACTCCCCCTTCCTGGTACTCACCTCATCGAGCATCAGTCTTCGGTTCTCGGCACGAACCACAGTCTTGCCCGCCTTCTTTTTGGAACCAAGCACCACGGTTACCTTATAGTTGCCATCCGCCACCTTCACGGAATAAAAGAAAGGCGCATTGCTCTTTGCCTTTGGAGCAGCCACGATGTCATATCCCAGCCCCTTCTCTGCGGAATAGACAGGCTGCACCTTGGTCATATCAATATCAAAACTCTGGGCATTGGCTCCAACCATAGAGGCCAGAGCCAAAAGAGCTGTTACTAAAATATATTTTGTCTTCATCTGATGATATCTTTATTGATTGTAAATTATCATTTTACTTCAGATACTTAGCCAATGGGCTCTTTATCTTCTTCAAACCCTTCGCCACGCACTTGGCATTGTGCTGGGCACCCTTCAGACTGGTGTGGGTATGATCCTTCTTGTAATATGCCTTCACCTTTTCCTTGCCTATCTTATCGTATGAATCGGCAGCGATGTTGTGGAGGTCGAGGAAGGCAACGCCCGTCTCGGCTACCACCTCACGATACCACTTTCCGTAGCTATCATTTCGGCGCTCCATCTTTCCGTCAGGCCACTCGTTGCGAGGAGTCAGGGAAACGAGAATTGGGGTAGCTCCCTTCTCTCGCACATCCTGGATAAACTTCTTCAGATACCAGCCGAAGGAATAAACCACCTCATACTGCTTGCTCTCTTCCATCTGATAAACATGACAGGTATCCTTGGCACAAGGAATGGAACCACGCATCTTCTTATCGGTCAAGGAACAGATGTCGTTGTGTCCGAACTCGATGAGCACGTAGTCGCCCGGCTGAAGACTGTTATATACCTTATCCCATCTTCCCTCATTGAGATAAGAACGGGAACTGCGACCTGCCTTGGCAGCATTCACACAGGTAATCTTCTTAGGATTGAAGATGGTGTAAGCCTGAGATCCCCAGCCCCACATGCCGTCTTCGTCCTTATCGGCATTCTTCACAGTACTGTCGCCTGTGAAGAAGACAACAGGTTTGCCCGGTTCGCGCTTGAAATTCTCTACCGGCAAAGCCACATTGATCATCATCGCCTGCAAAGGAGCCAGACTTGGGTCCTTGCTCTCTGCCAATCCCTCTGCAGCCGAACGGGCATTCATCATCGCTCCGAAACGGGAGGTATGGATATGGTCGGTAAAGAAATGATATTTCTCCTTCCAATGACCATAGCTATCGAGCTTGGCTGCAGAAATCTCATTCAGATCTACGAAAGGAACTCCTTCCTGCTCAGCCACCTGCTTTGCCCACAATCCGAAAGTCTTGTTCACACGGACAATCTTATCGTTTTCATCGTAGGCATCACGTGGAGTCAGCGACATCAGGATAGGATGAGCACCCAGCGCCTTGCAGTCGTTGATGTATTTGCGCATGTATTCGCCATAAGTATAAACGGTTTCCTTCACACCAGTCTCCTTGATGGTGACATTGAGCGAATCCTTGCCGATGCCAGGGATGCTGGCACGTGCCCTGCCGCTATCGTATGGTCCATTATCGTTATGACCGATGGAGATGATCACCCAGTCGCCAGCCTTAATGCCCTTTCGCACATCCGGCCAAAGACGATTGTAGAAGGTACGGCTGCTCATTCCTCCGAGCGCCTGGTTTTCTACCGTAATCTTGTTGGCATCGAAGAACTCGTGCTCGTAGTATCCCCAGCCCCACTGGCCGTTGTTACCATTACCCAGCGTGCCATTGCGCATCGTAGAGTTACCTATCAGGAAGAGTACCGGATTATTGCCCTTGCGACTGGTTCCCGGTTGGATTCGGGCGGTCATCGCCTTGTTCAGGCTATCTACGGTATTGTCGATAACCTTATTGACATCTTCCATCGGCTTTGCCACCTGGGCAAAGGAAGCTGTAGTTGCCGCCATCAATGAGAAGGCGAATAATATTCTTTTCATATCCTTTATCGCTTTATATCTTATATTCTCTGTATTTCCTTATATCTTAATAAACGTATCAGATACATATCTATTTTGTCAGAATCTCTTTTTTTATTTCTAATTCTTATTTCTGAATCTTCTCTGCATGATCGGGCAGATAATACCCCAGATGCGGAGGCTGGTTATAGCCTACATTCTGCCAGGCCACTCCCATCCGATAGATATGGTCGTGCATCAGGGTTGGAACCCGATAGTCCGTAGGGATATTGGTGGTGAAGATATTGAGATGCGAGGCATCGCTCTTATCCCAATAGATGACTTCCTCTCGCCAGTCGCCGAAGAGATCAGCCTGTAGATTAGGAGTCGCCTTCGACCAGTTGCAACTCACCGAGTTGCCCATCTCATACAGTTGCTTGCCATTGCTCAAAGGTAACGCCACCGCTTCCTTTCCGTTCCATTTCTGGAGATAAGGAGGGAAATGAGGAGGACGGCCGTTTGCCAGAAGTTCATCCTGCAAGTCGCCATCCCAATAGATCCGGAAGTTCATTGCCGGCATTCTGGAAACAGCTCTGAAACTCGTTTTCTCATTACTTCCGAAATGATCAGCTTCATGATTCTTCTTATAGGATAAAGATGTTTCTGCCGAAACAGTCTTACCCTTGATGTCTCTTACAACAGGAGCATCCGAACACCAAAGTTCATATCCCCGATGCTGGGCATCGATATCAGCAGCCAATCCTCTTCCGGTATCATCCTTATCGAGTGTACGGAACAGGATTTCGCCTGTTCGTGCATCCCGAAGATCAGAACCGTAGGGATATTCTTCGTGTACCATATAATATTCCAATCCCGGTCGGTCGGGATCCAGATCAGCAAGATGCTGCGCATCGCCATGTCCCAATCCGGTAGAATACAACAAGGTTCCATCATGGTTGATGGCTGCAGATCCGTAGGTAATCTCGTCACATCCATCCCCATCCACATCGCCCACAGCCAGACTGTGAGCACCCTGGGCATAAGCCGTATTCTTACATCCATGAGCCTCCTTCAGTACCTTTCCATCGGCATCGGTTACCTTCCAGTCGTTGGGAGTCAGCGAAGCATGGAGCCATTTGGTCTTGAGTTCCTTTCCGTCGAAATCTACCGCCCAGAGATAAGAGCGGGTATAATAGCCACGGCACATCACGGCACTTGGCTGCTTGTCGGCACCCTCCAGGAAAGCCACACCGGCAAGGTATCGCTCGCCACGGTTGCCATAGTTGTTCTTATCGCCCCAGACTGAAGAATAGGCAGGAAATCCGTTCTCCAGAAGCTCTCCCTCTTCCACCTGCCGGCCTGTACCGAAGGCTCGGTTGGGCTGATACCAGATGGTATGCATCGCCTTTCCGGTTTCGCCATTAAAGACTGTAAGCAGTTCGGGACCTGCCATAATGCGACCTCTCGAATTGCGATAATCGGCAGCATTGTCCAGTTCTCGGATTCCGGCATCCGTAGCCGCATCGCTCACAAACTTTCCCTTGGCATCTACCGATCCCGTCGATGTCTTGCAGATCATCTCCGCCTTGCCATCGCCATCGAAATCATAGACCAGGAACTGGGTATAGTGAGCACCGGCACGGATATTCTTACCCAGATTGATGCGCCAGAGTTGGGTTCCATTCAGCTTATAGCAGTCGAAGATGACCTCTCCCGTATAGCCGTCATGCGAATTGTCATGCGAATTGGTTGGGTCCCATTTCAGGATGATTTCGTATTCTCCATCCCCATCCACATCGCCCACGCTACAGTCGTTGGGGGTATATTCGTAGGATTTTTCATCGGGAGTGACACCGCCGGCAGGACGGTTGATGGGCAGGGAGCGATAGAGATCATTCCATGGCTTCACCGCCTTCGAAACTTCTCTTTCTGCCGGAGCATCCATCCTGGGTTCTTTCTGATAAGTGATGATCCGATAGCTACTGGCAGCAGAACCTTTCCGGTCTGTATAATTGGTCAGCTTCACCTGATGGGCGATAATCTTTCCATCCCTCTCCACATCGAAGCATACGTGTTTGCTATCCGTACCCAGCAATCGCCAACTGAGGAAGATTCCCTGGTTCTGGGCAGGCAAAGCCACCAAGCCACGGTCCAGCTTCTCCATCTGCGATACCGGAGTCTGTCCTTGTGCATGGAGATGAGAGCAGGGAGCCATCGTCAGCGCCATACTCATCATCGGAAATAACATTTGTTTGATTTGCATGATGATAGTTGTTAAAAAAAAGAGCGATACCTTCTACCGAGAGAAAGATACCGCTCTTCAACATATAATCATTAACCTATCCTATAGATATTCGATTAGTAACCAGGATTCTGCATCTTCTCCTTCTCCTCATTGCTCAGGGAAGCACCATTCGCATTGGTGATACCGTCGAGGAATGACTGAGGAATTGGACGATAATAATGCTTGGCAGGATCAAACTTGCCCTGTCCGCCAGTGGAAGCATCACTAAACGCATTCCAACGAGCCTCCAAAGTCTTGGTACGAGCCAAATCTTCCCAACGCTGACCTTCACCTATCAACTCTCGTGTACGCTCATCCAAGAGGAAACACATGAACTTATCATAGTCGGATGTCAATTTCAAAGCTTCGTAGATTGGCTGTTCAACCTTAGAGTTGAGCACATCCTCAATACCATTCAGATGCATATTACTCTCAGTAGAAGCAGTAGTCTCGGCAATGTTGTTTGACTCATAATAAGTATTTTCCTCTGTATAGATAGAACCCTCGGCAGAGAATCCACCACCCTTTCCTGTACAAGCAGAGTTCTTCTTATAAGCCTGTCCACCATCACGGCTGATAGAGCGGTCCTCGCCAGCCTTGTAACCAGCACGGTCACGTACCATATTCAGGTAAGTGATGGCATTTCCATAATCCTTCTTGCGGATATAAGCCTCAGCTACCATCAGGACATCGTCGGCAGAACGGGCAATGATGGCATCACGGGTTCCGAACTGTGACGCGATAGATTCACGTGCACCGTCACGGAACTTGCTCAAAGCCACACTTCTGTTATGAATACTACCCAAAGTGTAATAGTTGCCTGAACGTTCGGCAGCATTGCTCTGTGTATTGAAGCTAAAAGGCTGACCGGCATAATAACGTACGAAGGTATGCTGTGGGGTGAGTTTGCCATTCTTCAATACATAATCCTCAGACTTATTCTCTGTGCCATCAGCATTCAATGCAGGAGTGAAACGAGTGTCACCAGGATTATTGACGATATACTTGATACCAATCTCACCTCCCTTGAAACGATGCTCACCAGGATCTGATTCAGTAGGAACCTTCACATCGTCAGGATAATACTCAGGGTGTGCCTTGTATATATCATCTGTAATCTCCAACTTACCAGTTTCCTTATTCTTCTTGGTGGTAATCCAGTAAGGAGCACCATCTGTATAATTAGCGCCATACTTGGTGATGAATGACTTCCAGAAACGGGAATCATTCACACGGTCAAATACCTGCATAGAATATTCTGTAGCACTGACGTATGAGAACTCACGACCTCCAGAAATGTCACGCTTACAACCAGCCATATTCTGATAAATGGATGGATAGTAGAGGTGGAACTGGTTGCCAAAGCGACCTCGTGTGCTGGCACCATCGTTGGAGAACTGTGCAGCAAGAACCACCTCGCTAACTTGCTCATTGGCACCATTAGGCTCTGTATAATCCCACAGTTCCTGGAAGTTCTGGCACAATGGGTGGGCAGCAATTACTTCCTTACCATACTTGATGACAGCATCCAGGTCGGCATCCTTGTACTGAGCATTCCAGCCATCATGCAATTCAGAGGCACGATACAGATGAGCCTTTGCCAGGAAATGGGCAGCAGCCGACTTAGTAAGGCGACCAACCTGCTTTCCTTCAGGAGATTCAGGCAACAATTCGTATGCCTTCTGAAAATCAGAAATAATCTGGGCAAAACACTCTTCCTCGCTATTACGAGTATAAGTATAATTAATCTTACCATTGCTTGGCTCCAGCTTCAAAGGCACACCTCCATACTGCTTTACCAGTTCGAAATAAGCAAAAGCACGGAGGAAGTACCCCTCACCCAAACGGTTGTTGTAAGTGCTCACCTTCTCACCATAATATAATGGAGTATTCTGGATGACAAGATTGGCTGGTTCTACAAGACCATACATATTGTCCCACAATGGCTGGTTGGCAGCAGTTTCACCCGAGTTCAGGTCGGTGCTGTATGCATTATAAGAGGTGATGTTGTTGGCACCACTGGTAAACTCATCGATACCCATACCATAGAGATAAATACCCCAGATATAGTTATACTTAAACTTCAACTTCTGGTAAGCACCTTTAACCAAGTCGTCAATACCTTCCTTGGTCTGAAAATATGCCGTACCCTTCTCTGTAATCAGCTTCTCGTCAAGGAACGAATCGCTGCAAGAAGTGACTGTTCCTAAAGTTGCACCGGCAATCAGTGCTGCATATAATATTTTGTTTGTCTTCATGATGTATCTGTATTTAGAATCCAATGTTTAATCCGATAACCCAGCTCTTGATGGTTGTACCTGAACCGTAAGAAGTTGAGTTGTTATCATAACTCAAGAGGTCGGTATCAAGCCACTTGCACTTCTTGTAAATGGTGAATGGGTTCATGGCCTGAACATAAACCTTTAGGTTACTCATACCCATTTTGCTTGTGATCTTCTTAGGGAATGTATAACCCAGAGAGATATTACGCATCTTGATGTAAGAACCATCCTGATAATTCATTGAGCCAGAAAAAGTATCAGCGTTCTGACCCTGAGAGCCAGGAGAGTAATACTCAGCATCCTCATTGATGTCCTTAATCCAATAATCCACATCACGCATAGCATACATACCTCCAAGAGTCTCAGCACCCTTGGCTACAGTAAACTTCCATCGTGCATAGATGAAGCAGGAAAGTTCAAAGTTCTTGTAGCTGAATGTGTTATGCCAACCACCAGACCAACGAGGACGAACCTTACCTACAATCTGACGGTCATTTGCATCAATCTTACCATCAGGATTTACATCCTTCACCTTGATCTGACCAGGTTTACGACCAAACTTGGCAGCTTCATCAGCCTCCGAAGACTTCCAGATTCCATCATATACATAGTCGTAGTAAACACCAATTTCCTCACCTACGAAGAGACGGTCGTTTACATTCTTTTCTACACCATTATTCAACTTATCCACGCGGTTGCGGTCGATGGTCCAGGTCAAACTGGTGTTCCATTCGAAATCCTTAGTCTTCACAGGAATGGCATTCAACTGCAAATCAACACCCCAACCGGAAGTCTCACCTACATTGGCAAATGTGCTGGTATAACCTGTAAGTGAAGGTATGGTAGTAGCCAGAATCAGATCGGTAGTCTTGTTGTGATAGTAGTCAACACTACCGCTGATACGGTTGTTGATGAAGCCGAAGTCGAGACCTACGTTCCACTGCTTGGTCTTCTCCCAACCGAGGTCGAGGTTCGCCATCTTGTTCGGATTCTTGGCAGAAGCATCAGAAGGCAAGTAACCCACTGTAGGATCCATGCTACCCCATGCATAGTAGTTGCTCTGTACAGCACCCTGTGTGGCATAAGCACTAACTGCATAGTTACCGGAAATACCATAACCCAGACGAAGTTTCAAATTGCTTATGAAATCAGCCTTCTGCATAAACTTCTCCTGATCAATACGCCAACCAAGAGCTACAGATGGGAATGATGCCCACTTATGACCATCAGACAACTGAGAAGCACCATCGGAACGAACACTGGCTGTCAACATATACCTGTCTGCATAAGTATAATTCACACGAGCCATGTAGGAAGCAAGCGAAGTTTCTGTCAGGCCAGTAGAATAAGCCTGTGGATTTCCCAATGAACTTGTGTTCCACCAAAGTTCATCTGCACTCGCTACAAAAGCCTTGATATTACCATTCTCTGAATGATAGCTAGATGCACTCTGCAGGAGGGTAACACCAATACGATGGTTCTTGGCAATGGTCTTGTTGTAGTAAACCAGATTATCGAGCGTCCAAGACACCTTATTGGATGGATTGTATTGAGCTATGTTTCTGCCATCTCCATTGATACCATCGGCTGCATTGGCAATACCCAGGCGATAATACTGGAGTTCCGGACCAAACTGAATGCGATACTGCAGACCCTCCAATGGCTTCCACACCTTGCCAAAGTCAAATTGGGCATATGCGCTGCCATTGATTCGGAAATTGGTACGCTTGTTGGTATTATACTTCAGTTCATCAATAGGATTGATGATGTTCACATTGTAATCCCAAGGATTACGTATATAGTTGCCGTCAGAATCGTAAGGAACGGTCCATGGAATCATGGAGTTCAATGCATTATAATAATCACCAGGTCCCGTTACAGACTTAGAGAAGTTATAACCATAGTTCTGGGTACCGTATGAAGCATTCATGGTGAAGCCCAATGTCAATGGATCAACAGGTCTTGCCTCGAAAGAAGTATTCAAGGTAAAACGCTGATAGCTCTGACCAGGCTGTACACCCTTCTGATTTAAATAACCAAAAGAACCATAACCCTTGAATCTGTCTGAACCACCAGAAGCACTGAGTGTATGCTCATGAGTAATACCAGTCTGCTTACCATGAGAAGCCCAGTCGTAAGAACCCACTAATTCCGGATGATAAGTACCATCTACCCAAGCCTGATTGATATTAGCCCAGCTGTCTGCCTGACCTCCGAAAAGCTTCACATCTCTCTCATAATTAGGAGCAAAGTCTTGTGTCTTATCGCCATAATTGCCTTGGTTATATGCTGCCAGACGGGCATAGTCTATCCACTGTGCAGCGTTCATCATCTTGGTTACATCATGGAGCGTAGAGAAAGTAACTGTACCTGCATAGTTCAAGGTAACCTTGCCTTCCTTACCCTTCTTGGTAGTAACGAGCACAACACCGTTGGCACCTCGGGCACCATAAATAGCGGTAGCAGAAGCATCCTTCAACACCTCGATGCTCTCGATATCCTGAGGGTTGATATTCTCGATACCACCGTTCTGGATAATCATACCATCCACTACATAGAGCGGAGCACTGCTGGCACCGATGGAACGCTGACCACGGATGGTGATGCTACCTACAGTACCAGGACGCTGTGAGTTGGTAATATCCACACCGGCAGTCTTACCCTGCATACCCTCCAGGGCATCCTTTACAGGCATCGCTGTCAGGTCCTTTGAATCCAGGTGAGCCAAGGCACCGGTCACATCGCTCTTGCGCTGTACACCATAACCTACTACCACGACTTCATCCAAAGCCTTGTTATCTTCCTGCAATGTTACCTTCAGATCGCTCTTTCCGGCTACACTCAATTTCTGGGTTGTATAACCGATATATGAGATTTCCACGGTAGCATTCTTTGGCACGTTGGTCAAAACAAAGTTTCCATCAAGATCAGTTACGGCACCATTGGTTGTGCCTACTACTTTAACACTGGCGCCAATGACTGGCTCGCCCATGTTATCTACAACTGTACCTTTTACTGTTTTAGCTTGCTGTACTACATTCGTTGCTGCATTCATCTGAGCTATTCCGCTAGGAGAAAACATCAATGCTGAGCAAAAAAGAGTAACAGGCAAAACAGACTCCTTAAAAAATAGTTTGTTGTCCATGTCTTATTACGTTTTGGTTTATATGTTTATTGTTTCGGGTGCAAAAATACACTTATTCTTGCCGACTATACTTTATATTTTGACCATTCACCTTTATTTTTTGACTTTTGCCCATTTTTTGTTTTTCACATTACATTTTCTCTTTCTTTTTGTTTTGTATTCTAAGGATTTTATCGTATTTTTGCAGAAAAATAAAAGACCTATCAATGAAAAGAAACATAAAGACATTCTACACCTTATTATATATAGTAGGATTCATCTGTTTTTGGCTGATGCCTCTACAGGCATCCGGCAGCATCAAACTGAACGGGAAACGACTCTCGGCTAAGGACGGCCTGTCGTGCAATACGGTGAACGACATCATCCAGGACAGAGACGGATTCATCTGGCTCGGAACGCCGAACGGAGTGAGCAGATATGACGGCTATCAATTTATCAACTTCACCAATCTCAGCAAGAACTCCGGACAAAAGACCCACCACTCCATCTCACAGCTCATCAACGACGAGAAACACGGACTCATCTGGGGCTACAATCCATCCAACATCCTCTGCTGCTTCGACCTGGAAACAGCTCATTTCTCCAATTATTTCGATAAGGAGAATGCTACGCTCTTGAAAAACCGATTCAAGAGCCAGAATGGCATGTGGCTCTTTTCCGGGGATTTCGGAGCCAGATACCTGACCTATAGCAACGGAAAGTTTCACGCCACAGACTATACTACAAAGAACGGCAAGCTGATAGGCGACCGTCAGCTACAGATGACAGAAGATGCCAAACTGAATGTATGGATCGCATCCGATAAAGGTCTTAACCGCATCACCCCTGATGGCAAGAGCCATCTGATGCTCAAGAACCAGCATATCATCACCCTGACTACTGACGGCAATCATATCGCCGTACTGACCGACAAGGGCGATGCCTTCCTTTATGACAACTCGGGCAAACTCGTCCGGGCATGCCACCAGCCCACATGAGAGCAGTCATCACCGACCTCGCCATCAATGGTATCTCGATATACGAAGCAGAAAATGAGCAATTCCTGACCAAGGCGCTGAACTATACACGGGAAATCAGCCTGCCACACGACAAGAATTCGCTCAACATCCACTTCTCCAACTTCGATTATCCGCACATCCAGAATGCGATGTACCAATACTATCTGGAGGGAATAGACAATACCTGGCGCCCGATGACCAGCATCAACCATACCGAGTTCAGCGACCTGAACCCAGGCAGCTACACCCTACATATCCGTACCCGTATAGGCAGCAACCAGTGGAGCGAGGAAACCTTGCTGCACATCACCATCTGCCAGCCTTGGTACAATACGGTATGGGCGTGGTGCATCTATCTGCGCATCATCTGCGGAGCAGGAGTACTCTACTACCGTTCATGGCTGAGAAACTTCGAGCTGAACCAGCAGATTGCTTTGGAGAAACAGATGTCTGATTTCCGAATCAACTTCTTCACCCATATCTCTCATGAGTTCCGCACCCCGCTCGCCATCATCCAGAGTGCCGTGGAAAAGATGATGACCAAGGGAGAAGGCTATGCTTCCAAGAACAACATCAATACCCTCTCCAGAGGAACCAAGCGACTGCAGCGACTCATCAACCAGCTGATGGAGTTCCGCAAGATCAATACGGGCAATATGAAGCTGAATGTAGAAAAGGGCGAAATCATCGGTTTCGTGCGCGCCATCTTCAATGATCTCTATACCGTGGCCAAGCAGAAGGACGTCACCATGAATTTCACTCCTTGGACCAGCAACCACGAGATGCTCTTCGACCAGGAAAAGGTGGAAACCATCGTGTATAACCTGCTGAGCAATGCCGTGAAATATACCCCAGACAAGGGTATTATCAGCGTGAAACTCTATCTGGAGAACAACATCGTGTTCTTCTCGGTAGAAGACAATGGTCCGGGTATCAAGCCGGAAAGAGAGGCTGATCTCTTCAAGCCATTCATGCACGGCTATGCTTCCAAGGGCGGTATGGGTATCGGTCTCTATACGGCGCATCAGATGGCGGAAATCCACAAGGGTTCGCTCACCTATGAGCGTTCCCTGGATCTCGGAGGCAGCCGTTTCTGCCTTGCCCTGCCAAATGATGCCGGCAAGTATCAGCCGGAGGATATCATCGAAAAGAAGGCGCTGGATGACCACAGCATCGACAAGGACGAGATAGAGATGATTGTAAAGGAGATGACTCCGAAAGCCATCAACAACGTTACCGTGATGGTGATAGAAGATGATCCGGACATGCTGGATCAGATCAAGTCGGAGCTGTCTGTCTATTTCCATGTAGAAACATTCATGAATGGCAAGACGGGGTACGAGAACATCCGGAAAATCAAGCCAGCCCTGCTCATCAGCGACATCCAGTTGCCGGAGATGATCGCCCGAGCCCTACAATTTGTGGCTATGGAACTGAAAGCGAAGCAGCAGGCTGAAGAGAAGGCGCAGCAGGAGAAAGCACTTGGTCAGGAAACGACTCTTAAGGAAAATGCTCCACTAGAGAAAGCAGAGCAGTCTTCCTGCGGAGAAGTAATCCTGGTCAAGCCAGTGAAGGAGCTCAAGAAGAATGAGCCTACCCTCCTGATGTCCACCCTCGACAAGAAGTTCAAGGATAAGCTGGAGGCGATCGTGGCACAGCATATCGGCGACAACAACTTCAATGTAGATCGCCTTGCCGAGCTGCTCAGTCTGGGCCGTACCACGGTATATAACCGCACCAAGAGCATCATGGGTGTTTCGCCAAACATCTATATCCAGAACGAGCGTCTGCGTATTGCCGCCAAGCTCCTGCTGGAAGGCGAATACACCGTAAGCGAAATCAGCGAAAAGGTCGGTTTCTCCGATTCCACCTATTTTTATAAGTGCTTCAAGAACAAGTTTGGAATCGCACCGAGCAAGTATGGCAAGTAAAGTCTGCAGGCAAGTGATTTGTATTCTTCAGTGCCCCAGATGGTCTGCCGATAGTTTCGCAAGTGAGGGAATTGACCTATGTAAATAAAATTCCCAAAAGAGAGAATCAGGAAGAAACGCCCGGAAAATGGGGAAAAAAGAGATGGAGAATTTTCCCTTAAGGATTTTTATTTTTTTCCTTAAGGGAAAATATATTTTTCCTTAAGGAAAATGACAGCTTCTTTTAAGAGTTTTTCCCGCCTCATTTAACTTGTAAAGTTATTTACCACTACCAATACTATAGCCCCACTCCATCCGGCTCTCCGAGATAGTATAAGATAACATATCTGCGGGGACGCCTAACGGAGGACGGGCATATCAGATTTACACAGATCTTTACCTTAAAAATATGGGATCCTAACTTTTTCTGAAACTTTTCACAGAATTCTCTTGCAGGTTTGAAAATAAAGTCGTAACTTTGCGCTAT
>NZ_QSQJ01000090.1:0-2459 GCF_003436715.1 Prevotella sp. TF12-30
CATTATCAAGCATAACAAAAATAATTTTCTCATATTTTTTTGTATTTTGAATTTAACATACATCTATAAAAAAAGATTCGCCTCATAACTTCATTATTTTTGGGGGCAAAGATATAAAAAATAAAGTTATGAGGCGAATCTTTTGATTACACGTTTTACATTTATCACGAAATTCAACTAATATAACATATTAGAAATGAAAGCTTTATATGTCATATTACATTTTTTACACTGATGGCAATTATATCCTCCAGATATTGGCATCAAGGGTTTTGGCTCCGCTTTTACCAAATAACTTGCTGTTGATTTTCGAACGGATATTGGTTACTTGCTGCGACCCGACACCCAATAAAAGAGACAGTTCAGAAGGGATGAAATGTAGTTTTACCAATATGGCTACAAGATATTCCCTGTCTGTTAATCCTTTGTCCGGAGCAGAAATGAAGCGAATAAAATCAGGCTGTTGCTTTTCGACCAATGATTTCAACTTTTCCCATTCACTATCTGAGATCTTGCAACTCACTCCATTTGCCTGCGCATGGAAATGATTCACCAGTTCATTATCAAGCAAGCTAATCTCCGTCATCCAGTTCTCATTTTCACCAACCTGATGAAAAGAATTCAGAGCCAGATTCATCTGCTGGATTTCCTGTTCTTTCTTCCGCCGATACTGTTCAAAATTATTTTCTATCATTTTCAAATCGGCAACAGAACGCTTATACTCATCAAGCACCTTATTATAGTCTGCGTTTATTCCAACCAATACAGCCTTTCTCCGCTTCATCTGCTTGCGTATGTATAAAAAGACAACAACTGCAACAAAAATCAAGACAACGACGCCCAAAGCCATAGATAACCACAGCAGCTGATTCTCCGTCTGTGCTTTCAAAGCTCGCTGCTGGTAATGCTGATAATCATACATGGATTGTATATTATACATGGACTCCACAGTGCTATGCCTATAGGAAGAATCATTGGCATTGACAAACAGCTGGGCATACTTGGATATGGAATCAGGAATCCCCTTGAGCTGATAAGCAGTATGTAATCCTCCATAAGCCGCCTCTTTATGTGTAAAAGTAATATGGTCTGCCGTAAGTATCTTACGGAAATAGCCAAT
This sequence comes from Prevotella sp. TF12-30, assembly GCF_003436715.1. Taxonomy (NCBI): domain Bacteria; kingdom Pseudomonadati; phylum Bacteroidota; class Bacteroidia; order Bacteroidales; family Prevotellaceae; genus Prevotella; species Prevotella sp. TF12-30. Next base: position 1,121 of record NZ_QSQJ01000090.1, read on the forward strand.
TCCCTCATCCACCTTGCCTATGCCGCAATAATATCTACCTATATTATAATATAAGAGTTCACTACCTCTACGAACCTGATTTGGGGTAATAAACTGATCTGCTTTTTGCCGCATCATCTGGATATAATAACCAGCACGCTTATAGTCTTTCCTGTTAATATAGACATCTATGATAGCATTCAAACCATGATACATTTCTGAACCCAGCGCGTTTTTCATGCAGAAATGATGAGCATTGAGGGAAATACTCAAGACTGAATCCGAATTTCCCAAGTCATAATAACCGCCAACCTGGTTGCGATAAGCAACTACTGCTGCCAATGTATCCTTAGCCATCCAAGCGTATTTAGCAGCAAGCTTCGCTTCTTTTATCGACATCAGAGGAGAAGATTCCTTGTTATACAAAACTACCATAGCGCCATGAATCCTAGCCAACAAGGCATAATCACACGAAGCACTCGTGGTATCAGCCAATTCCACTGCCTTATTGTAGTTATCGAGAGAAGCAGGGGCATCCTGCAGATCCCGATACACGCAACCTAAAAGATAATATGCCAGCATTCGCTCATTCACAGAGCCGTGCTTGTCGTAATAGGCAACCACCCGCTTCATCACGCTATCTGTGGTAAAATCCACAAAGCTCTTGTTCATCGCCTTGGCATAAATCAGATCATAATGCATCTGTTGAGCCTTACTCATATCAGGCTTCTGCGCCTTCAGGCTATCAAGCATGGCTAAGGCTGTTTGTGCCGAATCCTGACAGACATCCATCAAACTATCAGCACTTGCCATCTTGGAATCCACAAAACGATTCCCGCCACATGAAACCAGCAGAAACAAAACGGTTATGATAACTATTTGCAGAAAATAATAAGTTGTCTTTCTTTTCATCGTTGCATATTTCTTATATAGAATGCAAAAATAACACTTTTTGTTGGAACCAAGGATATCATTTAAGGAAGTTTTTGAAAAAAGCCTAGGTAAGACAACTATGAAGCGAGTAATATCTTCTTCTAATGGAAATAGTATTTACTGCACGATTAATATGTTTTTATCATTAGGGAAAATCTTCGTTCAGCGACGTTGAATGTGTGTTCAACGTCGTTGAATGTACGTTCAAAGCTTTTGAACGGCGGTTCAACGTCGCTGAACGTAGATTTTCCCTAATAACAATTACTTTTTCTTCTAGGCTTTTGGAGTTTTTAGATACGGAATAAGTCTGGAGTTTTAAGGCTTTTGCCCTTACAGGGCGACAGGTTTGCATCCGTAATTACCCAGGGCGCTGCCCTGGGCTAGGGGCTTCTGCCCTTTCTATTATATTTGCACTTGGAAAAATAAA
>NZ_QSQJ01000091.1:0-2454 GCF_003436715.1 Prevotella sp. TF12-30
ACTCATTCCCAACTGTTTACGTTCCAACCTCTCTTATTCTCTTTTGGCTGCTTTAGAGCTTTATGTTAAAAAAAACTAACTCATAGAGTTAACATCCAAAAGTCATAGAGTTACGGGGAGAAAAGCATAGGGTTACGAGAAGAAAACTATAGGGAGAAAAGCTAAAAAAGCCTGATTTTGACTCCAAAACCACAGAAAAAAATAACACGGACAAATTGAATTTGTCCGGCTCTTTTGTCCGACGGCTTATAATATTCTAAATATCAAGTACTTAGAATCAACCGGACAAATTGTCCGGACAAATTCAATTTGTCCGTGTTTTAAAAATGAGCTATAATCTGCTCTTTTCTGCATTACCAGCACCCGTACCCTTATACTTGCTCTTGGTGGCATTGAAGTTATAAGTTACATTGACCAAGAACATGCGGGTATTATCTATACCGGTTCTGGTGAAGTGCGCATACGAATTATTATATTTCCAACTCTCGTTCTGACCATGAAGCAAATCCTCTGCTTCCAGTCTCACAACCAGTCGGTTATTCAGGAACGACTTGGAAATAGACGCATCCAGGGAATTCCATGCATAGTTGACACCCAATTCGCTATAATTACGCGACTGGTAAGCGTATTCCAATCGAGCCTTCCAATGATGTGGCAATACCCAGGTATTCTCCAAATCCAGATAGATAGAAGGACGGTTGGCATTATAGTCGCTGACGTATTTGCTGGCATCAAAGAACTGATTGACCAGACCTACCGTATAGTCAAGATGCCATAAGCCTATCACCGGAGTAGCCTCAAGATAGAACTTCAGGTTCTGAATCTTATCTACATTCTCGTAATATGACAGGGCTATATCCTTATTGCCCTGGAATGGCTTCATCATATATACCGAGGCATTCTTGTTGTAAATATATTCAGCAGAGAAACTCAACCAGGAATATTGCGCATCCCATTCCAGATGATAGGCATCCTTTGGTCGCAAGTTCGGATTACCGCTTTCATAGGAATGACGACTCGTATATCGGGTATAACCGGAAAGACGGAAGTAACTTGGTCGATAGGTCTTCGCCGTGAAACTCAACGAAGAATGCCACTTGCCCTTGTCATATCCCAAGGATACATTAGGAAATACATTATCATACTTTCTGCTCATATCCGGATTGAGCACTCCTTCGGCATAATAGTCTGATTTTACATGCTCATATCTCACACCGGCATTCAGGGAATAATCTCCCAACGACCATGCAGCCTCAGCAAAAGCGGCTATGTTCTGTTCCTTGATTCTGGAATCATTGGATGCAGCCACACCACCCTCGTTCTGGTTGTTGGTATGACTATCAGAATTTGTGTATTCCGAACCAAAGTCTATGTTCAACTGGTCGGTCAAAGGATAAGAAACTACCAATTTACCGGCAAGCAACTTTCCTTTGGTATGGCTATCAGAACATACTATCTGGTCGCCCAACTCAGTACTGGTTTCTGTGGCTTTCTGTATCTGGTCTTTCGTCCGCCACAACGCAGATGCATTCAGGTCTATACTCCACTTGCCTATCTTACCATTATAATAAAAGTCAGCCTGATGCATAGGAGTCTGCTTGGAATCAGACTCATCGTTGAGATAATTTACATCTCCCTGGTGAACTTCATCCTGAAAGATAGAATAGTTCTGCCTAACAGTAAAATACTTGGTATAGCCAGAACCAAACTTATACTTCAGACCGATGGTATGATTTTCATTGAATTCATAATTGAAACCCAGATTGGCATCAGGTCCATAATTTCTAGCATCTATGCGCCCTGCAGATTTTTGATATATCTGATGCTGATTTCCATTGATATATTCATCCAATCCCAACTTATCATAAGAATAGTAATCTGACCACATCAATCCACCGAACACATCCAGTCCACCCGCACGGTAATTGAGATTAGCCTGCTCTTGCCAGGCATTCTTCATGGCAAAACCATATTTTGCCTGGAAATTACCACTCCATCCATAACCTTGCTTCTTGACCGTGGTTATACGAATCACCGAATTGACCTGGGCATCATACTGCGCACCAGGAGTCGTGATAACCGTCACGTTCTTCACATCCTTTGAAGATATGGTTTGCAATTCATTTTTATCGGTCAGCTTTCTGCCATTGACATAAATCTCCGGTGTGCCTTTTCCAAACACCGAACAGTTTCCATCCTTATCTACACGCACTCTTGGAACCTGCTTCAACAAGTCGGCAACCATACCTGCATCACTCAGTATTGTACCCTGCACCTGGGTCTGGAATCCCTCGCGAGTCAGTTTTGTCTTTGGGCGAACCGCCTTTACTATCACCTTCTGCAGATTCATCGTTGCCTCCTTCAGAGTAATTGAACCTATCTTACCAGTATTATAAGTATCTACAGCGGTATGATAGCCCACGCAACTTACTCTTACTATCGCCTTTCTGGCTC
>NZ_QSQJ01000092.1:0-1855 GCF_003436715.1 Prevotella sp. TF12-30
GGGAATGAGTAGATTTGCACAAAGTTGCCAAATCGGCATAAAGCAAGCGAGTGAGGAATATTGAAGTAGTTCAGTTACTAAATCGTGAGCCACAGTTACCTATGCAAAGCAGGTAACAATACGGAAAGGAAACTTTGTGCATCAACGGATTTTATTGCACTGATTCTCAATGTTTTGCGTATCAAGGAACGCTTACAAAATGATTATATTTGCACACTCAAAATGTAAGCGTTATGAAAATCGAAAAATTCAAGGTGTTGCTCTACCTAAAAAAGAGCGGAATGGACAAGAATGGAAAAGCTCCCATCATGGGACGCATCACGGTGAACAGGACTATGGCGCAGTTCTCCTGCAAGTTGTCTTGCACTCCATCGCTTTGGAATCCTCGTGCCAGCCGATTGGAGGGCAAGAGCAAGGAAGCCGTGGAGACCAACAAGGACATCGAGCAGTTGTTGCTTTCCATCCAAAAGGCTTTCGATGTGCTTGTGGAAAAGAGAACGGACTTCGAGGCTAAGGATGTCAAGGAGGCTTTGCAGGGCAGCGTCAAGACACAGACCACCCTTCTCTCCTTCGTGGACGAGCATATCAGTGAACTCAGCACCCATGAGGGCATAGATATGTCGAAGAGCAGTGTCTGGACTTACAGAAAGATTCGCAAGAATCTCGCTGAGTTCATCGGGGAGAAGTATAGGTTGACTGATTTGGCTTTCGGACAGCTGACCGAGCCTTTCATCAGTGACTTTCACCATTACCTGCTTGACGAGAAAGGCTTTTCATCAGGAACCATCACCATCTATGTGTCGCTCTTCAAGAAGATGTGCCGCATTGCCTTTGAGCGAGGCTTGTGCAAGAACCTGCTGTTCGCCCATTATCGGGTTGGCACTCCAAGGGTTACGACACCCAAGGCTCTCAGCATGTCTGATTTCATAAAAATCCGTGATGTGGAACTGCCCGAAGACAAGCCGAGACTATCCGTTAGCCGTGACCTGTTTCTTTTCGCCTGCTATGCAGGAACAGCCTTCATAGACACCGTTTCCATCACGAAAGCCAATGTCAAGGTGTTGGAGGATGGCGACAAATGGCTCATCTATAACCGCAAGAAGACCGGAACACTTGCCAGAGTGAAACTCCTGCCCGAGGCGTTGGAGCTGGTGGCGAAATACGAGGACGGGGCAAGAGCTACCCTTTTCCCATTGCTGAGCACGAATCGTGTTCGTATCGACCTCATCACCATCTGCAAGTTGGCGGAAACGAGCAAGACCTATTCCTACCACATGAGGAGTCACAATAAAATCTTTTATTGATTGAATATCAACGAGTTAAATACTTTGAAGAATGTGACTGCTAACGATTTAGAAACGAGCTATATTCTTTTTCTTTCACAACCTTGCAATATACAAAGAACGCCTCAATTCGGGGGCAAAGATACGATATTTTTCTTAATATCCCATAATTTGCAAGAAGAGAAACATAGAAATTAGGACTTTTTTACATGAAATCTCAAACTTGCAACATAACCCCATCATAAAATGAATAGCAAGTATTCCTGCTGAGTTTATCCAATCAGGGTCATTGTTGTTGATGACGACTCTACCATCAGCTCATATATACCTTTCCGACACAAGCATATGGTGTTTTCGTTTGTACTCCGAGTGTGTACAGTTTCAAACCATGATTTACATTCTTATTATAAGAAAGTGAAGCCGTGACCATTTGTGTATTTTTGCCAAACTAACTCCAGTTCATACAACAGATGTAAAAGATTTCTGCAAAATCGACCGAAATCATAAGAAAAAAACACCAAACCAGCAAATTTCTTAAAGATTATATCTGTTTATTAAGATTATTTTTGTAT
>NZ_QSQJ01000092.1:1865-2417 GCF_003436715.1 Prevotella sp. TF12-30
CCAAACCAGCAAATTTCTTAAAGATTATATCTGTTTATTAAGATTATTTTTGTATATTTGCAGCATTATTTTGGTGGTAAAGCCTGTTGGCCTGCCACGTGACAATAGGACTTTACGGAGCAGCCTATATCACAATTCTTCTCCGTAGTAACAGTCCGTTCTCTCTCACTGGTCTCTCCCTGCGCGGCAGAGACATACGTTTTTATATTTTTCAAACACTCCAAATTGACAGCGCATGAGAAAGTTTACTTCTTTGTTACTGTTAGGCTTCGCTCTCGGCAGTTTCGCACAAACGCCCGGAGGAGTCAGCGGAAGCGAACTGTGGTTCAAGACTGCGCCTTTGAACTCAGACCTGCAAGGTTATTACCGTTGGCAGGATTTCTCTGGGGATTCCATACGGCTGATGCTATTGGACAGCCGTGGCGTCAAGTCTGAACTTACTCTTCCGAACAGTTCAGTCCATTACTTCAATTTCAATCCGAGTCTCTGGCTCGCAGACGGATTCCGCAGCCTGAGTGCCAGCCTCAAGCACGGCGACCTCTCACAGGCTAC
>NZ_QSQJ01000093.1:0-1706 GCF_003436715.1 Prevotella sp. TF12-30
AATCCAAAAGATATCATATATCTATAAATATAAATATCAACCCTTAATGGATTGATGCTTGCTTTTGTTTTTTAGGTTTAATTATTACATAAGCAAAACCCCCATCCCGCTTGAGAAAGTAGGATGGGGGATTTCTGTAAAAAACTATATATTATCTACAATGACATCATTTTAAGATCATAATATAATAATCTTGTATGTGTCGCATCTTCATCATTTTTAGTAAGCTCTAAGAAGCTATTCTTTAAATAGAAAGGAATCGCCTCTATGTATGCATCAACAGTTATAAATCTACAACCCGTTTTATTGTCTTTGGCAAAAAATCCTTTGATAAAATTCAGGAGTTTTGTCCCAAGATGCAGCTTTCGTGCATTTTTGTCAACTGCTAATCTGCATATTTTTACTGCTGGATAGCTTTTGAGACGTTTTGAGTTTTTAAAGCGTCTTTTAAACCTATTGAACTCAGTGTTATTCTCAAACTCTGTTAAGGAGATTTTATCATTTGCTAAACTGAAGTATGCTAGGATTACACCATTATTGTCTTCAATAACGTAAGTCACAGCTAGCATCTCTCCACGATACAACTGTGACTCATTTAGAATGAAGTCATTTAAGTCTTCATCCCCACAGTTAAAATTAGATATTCTGTCATTAATATCTAATCGTCGAATCTTTAACGGTTCGCAAATTTCTTCATTATCGTTCATAATCAATTTACGAATAAACTCATGATATAATTATAGTCACGATTGATTTCTTCCATCTTCTCGTGGCTCTCTTTTGGAGGATTCTTCATCCTTGCCTCAAACACTCTGGCGTCTTCACCATAGAGTATCGGTGTTTCTTTTATAGGTCTTGCCATATTTCTTATTGTTTTAAAGTTCAACATCTAATTTCGCCGCAAAATTACGCTTTTTTCCTGAAACGACCAAATAAAAAGGGGGAAAACTGCCTGATAGACATTCATAAATCTCTCTATCACATACCTAAGAGGGTGTGTCATAAGTCCATGATGCAATTTAAACCGTTAAAACACTCTAAAATACTGGATGAATGTTTTGTAGTTTGAAATAATTTTAGTATATTTGTAGCAGGTAAAACAATCCCGTCTATGTCAATATACGGGTTATGCAATAGTGTATAATAATAAGTGATAGATAATAAAAATAGTAACATCAAAAATTTAAATTGTAACAACATGAAGAGAACGTTTTTAGCGACATTTCTGTCGATTATTTTTGCTATGGTAGCAGTAGCTTGCCACGGCAGTGATGAGAAAGAAATCGGTTATGCTGAGTTGCCAGTACAGGCTCAGCAGTTTGTTAAGCAGTATTTTCCTACTGCTACCTACTCTCGTGTAGAGAAGGAGAAGGACAACGGAAAGTGGGAATATGAGGCAACATTGAGCGATGGAACCAAAATAGATTTCAATAACAAGGGAGAGTGGAAGAGCGTGGACTGCAAGTTCTCTGCATTGCCATCTGGCATTATTCCTGATGTGATCGTTGCGGATATTGCTAAGCGCTATCCTTCACAGCAGCCGTATAAGATAGAGAAGGAGATAGGTGGTTACGAAATCGACATCCCAGGCTACGACCTGTATTACAACAGTGCCGGTAAATTCATCCGTGCTGAAATTGACCGATAATCCTATCCGGCATTAACACTCATTCAATCCTATATTTTAAGCAAATCCCCCATCTGGC
>NZ_QSQJ01000093.1:1716-2285 GCF_003436715.1 Prevotella sp. TF12-30
TAACAAGGGAGAGTGGAAGAGCGTGGACTGCAAGTTCTCTGCATTGCCATCTGGCATTATTCCTGATGTGATCGTTGCGGATATTGCTAAGCGCTATCCTTCACAGCAGCCGTATAAGATAGAGAAGGAGATAGGTGGTTACGAAATCGACATCCCAGGCTACGACCTGTATTACAACAGTGCCGGTAAATTCATCCGTGCTGAAATTGACCGATAATCCTATCCGGCATTAACACTCATTCAATCCTATATTTTAAGCAAATCCCCCATCTGGCTTGAGAAGGCAGGATGGGGGATTTCTGTTTATCTGTTACTTCTAAAATAATATCTTATTTCAATTTTTCTATCTGTTCCTGGGTAAGACCGGAATACTTCATGATCAGATTGATGTCAACGCCATCAGCAAGCATATTCCTGGCAATATCCAGGGCTTTCTGGTTCATACCTTTTTTCATGCCTTTTTCCAAACCTTTCTCCATCCCTTTTTTCATACCTTTCTCAATACCTAATTCCATCCCTTTTTCCATCCCCTCTGCAAGACCTTCTTGCTTCGCCGTATCAATGGAGTT
>NZ_QSQJ01000094.1:0-2271 GCF_003436715.1 Prevotella sp. TF12-30
TGTTGTTACTTATTATTGCATTCAAAGGTAGTGCTTTTAGCTGTTGCACAACCCTTTTTTTGAAAAGAACGTAAAATCAATAGTTTTATTGCTGTGATTGTAGTTTTATTAACATAAAGCTCTAAAGCAGCCAAAGGAGAACAAGAGCAAGGAAGCCGTGGAGACCAACAAGGACATCGAGCAGTTGTTGCTTTCCATCCAAAAAGTTTTCGAAGTGCTTGTGGAAAATAGAACGGATTTACCTATTCCTACCATTCGGGACGACACTCGTTCGCCAGCCTCATTACGCTGGAGGCAGATGTGCTGATAAGCTTGAAGAATATACGGCAGTTTTGGGAAACAGAGCCAGCTTGGATTCCATAGCTAGAACTTATAACGGAGCCCGTTCAGGAGGACACCCGACACGATTATCCTCTCGCTCTGTTGTATAGAGCGGTTTGAAAATGTCTTCGTCAACCTTGGAGGTTACTTCCTTGTAGAACTTGTTATGCCAAGCTGACTCATCGTCGTACATACGACTCTCTCGCTTGAACATCAGCCCTGAAGGAGAACTGAACAAGTTGAATTGCTTTGTCTTTGGACTCTTTTGGAATTTTCAGTGATACCTAAAAATTTCTTTGCGGTTTTTCGTGCCCTAATCAATATCCCCCTAAAAAGACTGGTTAGTTCACATTCATAATGTTATGATTTTTTAATTAATTTGCGTAATCTTTTTTCCCACTTTTTTTCAGATATAAATGATTCTGGAAGATTTGGCAAAAAAAACAAAAAATTATTAAAATAATCGATCCAATTATGAATGACGAAGCAAAAAAAACAAATTATACTTGATAATATTTTTATTATTTTGTTCATAACAATATTGTTAAATTTTAGTAAAGGCATGTAAGCATGATAGCTTACGGTGTAGAATGTCTCAGCACCGTTGCAATACTTCAAATATGTGCGCTGCTCAAACTTGTCGTAGCCAATCTTGCTCACATAGTCGTAGCCGTATGACTTGTAGCCATGAACCTTTTCAAGCTGACCGCCGAGGTTGTAAGAATAGGTAATCTTCTCCTCGTCTGGATAAATCATCTCTAACCCGTAGTGCTTGGATTTTATATGGAAAAACTTTCAAAGATACAAGGGAAATATCCTCTGTTAAGCCCTGACGAATTTTAAGGCGGTTTATAGCCTTGTTTTGTTGATACTTTCATACGTCTTTATTTTATGTTTTATCTAAAGAACGATAGACATTTGATTTTATTGCATAGAATTGTTCTAATATGCTATTCATGAACTGTTTTATCCATTGAACATGAAACCTTAAGATTTCCTCAAAACATTTCAGTTTGACTATAACTATCATAAAATGAGGGTATGCAAACTAACATACCCTCATTTTTATTTTAGCTTTTACAACTTAATCATCATAATAACTTAATGGTCTGTTAAAAGATGGGAAATTTTTAAAATAGTAAATTTTAATTTTTGTTCCTATTTTATCACTCTCCCCCTCTTTGATTAAAGAATTTCCTGTATAAAATTTTCCATTTAAACTAAACTCATACATATAACAACTTTCTGTCCATCGATGAACCCATGACGATGTGTTTGATGTTATTATCGCTTCAGTTTGTACACCGCAATGTTCTAAAACAACAGACAAAATAGGAGATGCAAGCGCATAAATAAAAACACATACACAAATTGTAAAATAGACATTTGCAACAGTAATTTTACTGCAAATGTCTTTTTTTCTATTTTGGGATCTATTTTTTCTTCTGTTCATTTCGACTATTATTGTTTTTATAATATTCTATAATTTGAATTGCCTTTTTTATTGGACAGTAGTGAATTATGATAAATCGAGTTACTTCATTAAAATTGATTTATTATTGCTGCCATAGCCGATAATCTTGACATCTACTTTTGAATGGATTAAAGTTGGTGAACCTTGTATCTTGTATTGGAAGTAGATTGTATCTATTTTCTCTGTTGTGGCTATTTTAAGAGTTTTAACTTCGTCGAATATATCCAATGTTATCTTTTTGAATTTTTTATTGTCGCAAGCAACCACTTTTTTTAACAATATATCCTCGTTGGTCTGTCGTGTATTCAACAGCAACGTATGCTTCCAAATTATTTTTTTGAAACTCAATAGGATATTTACACTTTTTTTCCAATTCGTTTATGAACAACTCTCTATTTCTATAGCCAGGATTACTTGAGCTTACTTGGCGTACACCAAATAGTTGCGGAGATGTTTCCACAAGAGACACATTAGTA
>NZ_QSQJ01000095.1:0-2057 GCF_003436715.1 Prevotella sp. TF12-30
TAGAAATATAATCTGCAAAAATGGAACTAAGCAATTGATTTTCCAACACGGAAAGATGCATGTTTGCAATGAATATATGTTCTTTTGCCATACTCTTGAAATGACAAAACCGGATAATCGCACAGAGTTGTGGAAAATAACAATGCTGTTATGCAGATTATATCCAAACTACACAAAAAAACTAATTCTTGCGAAAGTAGAACAGGTCTCCGCATGAAGAACTATCCTTATCGTTATAATGGAAGAATAATAGTTGTGGTATCGAATCCTTCATATTGATTTTTTTGCTACTTCTTGTTTCTACATTATAGATGCAAATATTGTTAGAGGAAATCTTTACGGAATAAAAGTTGTTCAATCCAGTATATTCTCCGAATAAATTTCCATTTGTGAAGAACCTAATAGAAACTAATGCTCGTTGAGCATCTTTATACTGACCAGACAATACTGTTTTTTGTAACACCTCAAACATTCTGCTGCTTACTTGTAATGAGCCCAAATATCTGTAGTTGTAATCATTGACCATGTTGTCAGAAGTTATCTCCATGGAGAGTGTCATAGAATCATTTTTCGATTTTAAACATAGCAATTCTAATTCATCCTCTATGCTCTCCACAGAACAATTACACATTTCGTTTGTGGAGGAATTTGTTTTTTTGCAACCAACGAACAAAATACATAATGATATATATATGCTGATAGTTATAAATTTCATCATAGTCAATTCTTAATATTTATCTAAGCCTTCAAAAGAGACATTTGAAATATTGTGTCTTTCAATGAGTTCTTTAACTCGTAAAGAACAAACTATAGCCCCACTATCTTTCAAATAAAAGAGTTCTTCTCCATTCCACGAGGTGAAATCTATTTGGAAAGTCCCATAAATATGGTCTCCGTCAGAATCATGTTCACAGATAGAATCTATTTGCGTTTCTAACAGAGCATAGTATTGCAACCTTAAACTATATATTTTTATGGGGATAAAAGAAACTCCCTTTACTCCATTATTTTCCAACAAATCTTTGAAGTTATCGGAAATAAATCTTAATGGTCCTTGGTCACCTATGAAGTCATAAAATACATCTCCTTCATCGATGTGGAAGAGATTGTTGTCTTTTACATGTTGTAAATCAGGAAAAATTTGAAAAGGGTCGTAACTAACATCAGCTTGTAGCCTAACTTGCCTTTTTTTATGTCCTAACATTATAGTTGTAAAATTCATAGTGCTATCGAATTTGTAATCCGTACTCCAATGATTATGATTCACACAAGTCTTTGCATTTCTCCCAATGGACATCGAATTCCTCTTTGCTAACCAACATATTGGTTTCTATAGAATACAAGTCATATTGCAGGATAATGGACATCGGAGGATTGTGTTTGATGAAATCTTCTGGAAAGCAACTATCTACGTAGACATTAGCTACGCAATAGTTGCCATCCGCAGAAATTGTGATAGCCTTTGATACTCTCACGCCATCAAACTCGCCATAGCAAATCGTGTCGAACACCTTTATCTTGAAATAGAACTTGTATATCAATGTCCTGTTATTGCATGGAAGCTGGCTTCTCAGACGGATGCAGAAATGAGCTAAGGACAACAAAAAACTTTTCTTGGCATCCTTTGGAGACATTATCAGCGTGAAGTCCTTGCCAAGCTGACCTACGGAATTCACTTCGACTTTTGTTTCTGGGGCTTCCTTGAAGACAAGTGCTTTGACCTCCTTAACCGCCTTGCTCCAAGTCTCAACGTAATCAGGAAAAATGAAGTAATAGTAGCTGCAGAAAAAGAACTCCTTAGTCTCTGGCTTGTACTGTATGAAGAAGTTGGCTGAATCAAAAGATTCGGTAAATTGTTCTTCGGACATGATGTGAGAATCATTGGGTGACTTTTCGCAAACCGTACTAAGCATCTTGACTTGCCTCTTGAACCATATTTTGTATCTTTTGGCATAGAGTACAAAAATAATCGATATAACAGCCAAAATGACAAGCACGACAACACCGATAATATCTGAGCAGATATGAGTGATGACACCTATGCCATATATGATGAC
>NZ_QSQJ01000096.1:0-2040 GCF_003436715.1 Prevotella sp. TF12-30
CCCCCCCAGCCCGTCCGAGAACGGCCGTTTGGGGGTGTATCATAGAGGGCAGAACCGCTATCACGACTCCACCTAAGCCCCTCTAAGGGCATATCTTTTTTCATCTTAAAATTTTAGTTTATGTTAAACAATTCGTCATAAGGGCTTTAAATGGCCGATATGAACACTAATAGAGCGTGTTTTTCGATGGTATTGATCCCTACAGGTCATTATCCAAGAGAAGCAATCAAAGCAGGTACACCTTTGAGAGATATGGCACGACGAAGGTTATAAGATAGGCAAAAGAGACCCATCTCAGCAGTTACTTTCAGTTTGCCTTTCAGTAAAAAGTAGTATTGCCCAAGTGCTCGCTTCATGGTTCCAAAAGGATGCTCGGAGAGGCATTTGCGATTGTCCATCTTGTTCTGATCTAGATGTAAAACGTAACGGACAACCTTCTTCACGATCTTCATTCTTGGAGGTTTTGGCTTGTCCTTATTCTCTTCTTTGAGTTGCTTGCGTTTTGCTTCGGTTGCCTTTATCAAGGTGTCTTTGTTGAAGTCTGCCTCCTTGAACTTCTGGATGGTACACTTGCACTTGCATTTTTTACATGCAAGCTTGTTGCAGTAGCGGATCATACCATTTCTTTTGATAGACTTTTGCCTCAGGATTTCTCCTTGCGGACAATAGACAAGATTGCGTTCGGCATCCCTCACGAAGTATCCTTCAAGAGCCTTGGCACGCATCTGCTCGGGAGTCATCTTCAGTACAGCAGACTCTGCTACATCAGAAGTGTACTCCTTGACCTCTACAATCTGTGCATCGGTTAAAAAATCCTTGTAGGCTTCCGGTATGACTGCAGCTTCAAGACATGCCTTCAAATCTTCTGGATTAGTACTTGACTTTTGTGCGTCAGTTATGGTAGCTTCGTTATAGTCAAACTGAACCTGCTCCGTGCAGCTGCCATCACGTTGGATGACATTTGGTACGATACCATTAGCCAATGCATCTGCATGATCCTCGGGACACTCGTACCCCTTGTCTGCAGTTGATTCAAGAACGTCAACACCATAATCGGCTTTTACCTCAGATGCTACGTTTGTAAGCTGACCATGGTCTGTTGGACTGTTGGTTACCAGGAAGCCTGCTATCATATGGCTCTCCGCATCAACTGCAGTTTGCACATTATAACCGACACAAAAGCCTTCGTTGGCTTTCATTAGTCGGGAATCAGGATCGGTTAAGGAAATCTGGCTTTCACCACTTTTCTCAAGTGTATCACGATATCCCTCATAGCGTTCCTTGCGCTCCTTGCAAACATCAAGCTTACGTTTCAACTCATCTTTAGAGAGCCTGCGTCCTTCCTCATGATCGTATGCTTCAAGTTCTTCCATATAGATTGAAATATGTTCATCAAGACGCTTGATTCGGTCATCGAGTTTGCTTAGAGTAAGGTTGTTGTCTTTAGCATTTACAGCCTTAAACTTGCTTCCATCAATAGAGATGTACGACTTGGAAAAGAGCTTCAGTCCCATACAAAACTTGTTGAACTCTTTAAAAACTTTAGTAATAGCCTTCTTGTTGTTCTTCCGGAAATCGGAGATTGTACGAAAGTCTGGAGTCAGCTTTTTGAGCAGCCACATTACCTCTACGTTACACTTGCACTCACGAGCAAGTTTGCGAGAGGAACGTACCTGATAGAAGTAACCATAAATATAGAGCTTGAGGAGATCGCGAGGATCATATCCAGGAGTACCTGTCTCTGCAGGAGTACTGCGGACGAATCCCAGTTCATCCATTTTGAGATTATCGACAAAAGCATCAAACAAGCGAACAGGGGCGTCAGCCTCTACATACTCGTCAATGCAATCAGGGAAAAGAACCCTCTGTCGTCTATCTTGTCCTTTTTTATATGCCATATCTTTCTTGTTTTTTACTACAAAGATACATAAAATAATTGAGAATCAATAAGATACGAGGTTAATTAACTATAAAGAGCAAAAGAAAAATGCCCAATTCAGTTGTTTGCTTCCCTAATTAAGTTTTCGGACGGCCTCCCCC
>NZ_QSQJ01000097.1:0-504 GCF_003436715.1 Prevotella sp. TF12-30
TACTAATGTGTCTCTTGTGGAAACATCTCCGCAACTATTTGATGTATGCCAAGTAAGCACAGGTAATCCAGACTATAGAAATAAAGAGTTGTTTATAAACGAATTGAAAAGAAAATGTAAATATCCTATTGAGTTTCAAAAAAATAATTTGGAGGCATACGTTGCTATTGAATACAAGACAGACCAACGAGGATATATTGTAAAAAAAAGAGTGGTTATTTGCGACAATAAAAAATTCAAAAAGACAACAATGGAAACATTCAATCAAGTTAAAACTCTCAAAATAGCCACAACAGAGAAAATAGATACAATCTACTTCCAATACAAGATACAAGGTTCACCAACTTTAATCCATTCAAAAGTAGATGTCAAGATTATCGGCTATGGCAGCAATAATAAATCAATTTTAATGAAGTAACTCGATTTATCATAATTCACTACTGTCCAATAAAAAAGGCAATTCAAATACACGTTCTTCTTCAAGTGGGAATGGTTTTGGTTCTT
>NZ_QSQJ01000097.1:514-1965 GCF_003436715.1 Prevotella sp. TF12-30
ACACGTTCTTCTTCAAGTGGGAATGGTTTTGGTTCTTTTGGAAGTGGAAGCAATAGTAGTAGTCAGGATTTTAATAGATGATTGTTTATGAAGAAACTGTTAATAATAAAGCCAAAACAAAATAGGTTAGTGATAGTGACCTTTGTAATTTTCATTTTTGTCTAACATAAAAAATAATGTGTATGAAAATTAATTTTATTTTTTTGCTAGGATGCATGATTGCATGTTTATTGTTTCTTTCTTGCTCTGTTGGGGATAAAAGTAATAGTCAAGTAACGGAAGCAAGTGCTTTAACTAGTAATGTGCAAGAGAATAAATCCGAGCAAGAGACCAAAATAGCAAAAGAGGCCAACTCTGTACAAGGAAACCTTGGCTTGGAACTCTCGCAGACGCATTTTACGAATAAACCTCAAGTTGTTACGTTGACTATAACCAACAATTCACCATGGACTTGTATCGTTGGTTATGAGTACTTTATCGAGAAGGAAAATAAAGGTTGGAAAAAGATTCCATTGAAGAATGCTGCCTTTATAGAGATAGGTCTTGGCATCCGACCAAACACTGCCAGAAAATTTCAAATTGATCTGGGCAATGTACGTCAGAAATATACGAAAGGGACATATCGCATTGGGAAGAAAATGAGAATAGAGACAACAGAAGGCTACAGAGATACAACGGGTTACTGCTCGTTCAACGTCTTATAATTAATGCCACTTTGCGCACTAAAAGGTGTGTGAAGTGGCATCGTTGTTTATGAAACTATTGTAAAGAAGTTTCCTCAGGATTAAAATATAATAATTCTTGTGGAACGATAGAATATAGAGGGGGAGAAATATGCTATAAAAAAGAGTGTTTATTATGTTAAAAAGAAACTGCAAAATGTAGATGTGTATAGGAGTGATGGTATAATATCCTATACTAAAAGTGAAGTAGAATCTGATAAAAAGCTCGCAAACTATTTAGGGATTCCTTTGGTTAGAATTGTTGTGATTAGTAAGGATAAACTTTTGGATAATAATACATTATTTTCTTATGAAGCAAAAGGAGATTCTATATTTGTTAATCAGGCAAAAAATCTTGTCATTTACGTAAATTCTATTCAAAAGTAAACTCTATGGGGAGTTTTTTATTATGGTTCTACAAGAATTAGTGTGTGTTAATGAGAGTGTAAGCTAAACTGTGTCATGCTATCACTGTTATAGTTTAATGCAGTTTATTTGCATTTTGTTCAGTATAGTTTCCCCACTTCTACACCCGGCAACAAGTAGCAGAAATCATCGAATTTCTGGATGAACCATAAAAAATCACCCTGAAAGGGAATGCATACAACACACTATGCATATCCCTTTTAGGGTGAGTTAACAAAACACAATCACAGCAATAAGTTTGTTAATTTTACGTTCTTTTCAAAAAGGGGTTGTGCAATAGTGGCTTAAAGGCTAAAAGCACTA
>NZ_QSQJ01000098.1:0-1925 GCF_003436715.1 Prevotella sp. TF12-30
GAGGGTGTGTCATAAGTCTATGGCGCACCCTCTTTTATGTTATTTATTGCATAATCCTAGAAGTATCGTAGCCTATTCCAAAAAGGGAATCATATTATATCGTCTGCAAATTTTACTTTTTCCAATCTTCTCTATTATAAACAGGCAGGAAGTTCACAAAAGGGCATAGTTATCTCTGACGATAAAACAACCAAAATTGAGTTTTATCGTTTTATACCCAAATATTTTTTCAAATTGAATCCCATTCCGAACAATCCTAGATCCATATAAACCTTGTCCATTCCAAAATGCCTGAATCGCTTATAATGCATATCCGCCTTCATCTGCCCAAATACAGCTTCCGGCTCTATCGGTCGCTGGCTTCTGTGTTTCAAGCCCTCTTCAGACGTTAGTAGCAGGAAGGCTTCCTTTTTATATGCATTCAGTTTATGGTTGACATATATGGTTCTGTTGCCTTTGGATTTCTTGCAGAGACTTCCAAGCGGACATCCATCACATCGTTGTGCTCTATATAATGTAATGACAGACACATAGCCGGAGTCACTTTTCGTTTGCCGTTGTCCACAAGGTTCCATGTGTTGTCCCATGGGGCAGACATAATAGTCATCATCCTTGTTGTAGTAGAAGTTCGCTTGGTTGAAGGCATCCTCCTTGAAAGGCTTATGCTGTTCCTTGTGAAACCAGTTGTACTTTACATAACCCATCATCTCTTCCATCTCTAGGTACTCGTAGTTCTCCTCCGAGCCATACCCTGAGTCTGCGGTGACGCTCTTGGATTGCTTTCCATATCTTTTCTTGTACTTATCCAAAAAAGGCTTGAAGGTCAGGGTGTCTGTTGGATTGGGATAAAGGGCGAAATTCGTCCAATATTGATTCTCTGTCGCAATTTGAAGGTTATAGGCAGGCTTTGTCTGCCCATTGTTCATGGCATCTTCCTTGAGGCGCATGAAGGTCGCATCGGGATCAGTCTTGGAGTAACTGTTTCTCTCGCCCAGTATATCCAGTGATTTTTCATACTCGCACAGTTTGTCCGAGGCTTTGAACAAGTGATCTATCTGAGTATTTAGCTTTTGCTTCTCTCTTCCTGTAAGCTTTGCCTTAGGAAGGTTCTTCGCTTGCCTCTCACACAAACGTGCACTTCTCTTTACATTCTTGGCGGAAGTGGCTGGCTCGCAGTCTTCTTCCTTAATGTCACTCCCGCCATTCAGGCGAATTTGTTCTTTTATCTGAGCCAATGCAGCAGAGGTCTTTTCCAAGAGCTTAGCCCTGTTCTTTTCCACAGTCTTCTTCCATACAAACGTGTACTTGTTTGCTTTCGACTCTATCTTAGTACCATCAACATATTGTTCCTCCAGACTAATCACGCCCTTTTCAACCAATATGGAGACGACTGCATCAAAATAAAAGTCGATGCATTTAATCATATGATTGGATCTAAAGCGGTTGATTGTTGCGAAAGATAGTTGCTTACCTCCACAAATCCACATATAGCGAACATCGTATTTAAGTGCGTCCGCTATGCCACGACAGGAATAAACGCCATTGATATAGGCAAAAACAACTAAACTTAGAAGCATCTTCGGACTATAAGGAGGAGCACCAATCCCATCATAGGTATCCATGAGAGGGTTGATGTCCATACTGCGAACAATACGATCCACCATACGAACTTTGCTGTCTTTTGGCACATAATCATCGAAAGAGTTAGGAAAAAAGCTCAATTCGTGCCGAGTTTCAGATTTTATTTGTATCTTTGCCATACTTAAAGAAGTTTTCTGCAAAGATACAAATCTTTTGCGGAAAGGCAAAGCCCGAGCTTGTGAAAGTTTGGGCTTTGTTGTAAATAAAAACAATTTTTTCAGTTCCGTATCTGGAAAAAGAAGAAAAAACGAAAAGGGTGCGCCATAGACTTATGACACACCCTC
>NZ_QSQJ01000099.1:0-1760 GCF_003436715.1 Prevotella sp. TF12-30
GACAACCCCAACACGGTGCTGCAGCATATCAAGATCCTTTCAGCAGCTTCGCCGGAAGGTAATACCAAGCTCAACAAGCGACTGGCGAAAAGGAGAGGAGAGCGCTTGCGCGACTATCTCAAGGAAATGCTGAATCTGCCAGACAGCGTCTTCACGGTCTCCTCCGCAGGAGAAGACTGGGAAGGACTCGCCCTGAAGATACAGAAAGAAAATGCGCCGTGGAGCAGGAAAGCCCTCTACATCATTCGGAACACCCCGGAATGGATCGTAAGAAACGGAAAGGTCGTAGATGGAAGAAAACGACAGCTCCAGAACCTCGATGGCGGAAAGGCATGGAAATACATGCTCGCCAACCACTTCGACAGCCTCCGCTCCGGAGCACTCGTGGTTTGCGAAATCCGACACATTGTACCATCTGTCAGTCCGACAGATACCCTCACATTGATTCAGAATCAGCAGGGCAGCGAACAGGATTCGCTCCCGCAGAAGGATGCCCGGGATACAGCCTCCCAGCTACAGGTATATCCAGGCGGCAATGTAGCCGAAGCCGAAAATGCAGCCCATGCATCCGGCAGAAACTCCTACTACGCCCTGAAAACCAACCTGCTCTATGATGCCCTCCTGGTGCCTAACATCGGCATCGAGACCAGCATCGGCAGGGGATGGACCCTCGGAGCCAGCGGTATGTTTGCCTGGTGGAGCAAGGATGCCAGCCACAAATACTGGAGAATCTACGGCGGAGAAATGGAAATCAGAAAGTATTTCGGCAGAAAGGCAAAGGAAAAGCCGATGCAGGGACATCACGTCTCCCTCTACGGACAGTTCCTCACCTATGATATCGAAAACGGCGGCACCGGTCACCAGAGCAAGAAAACCTACGGAGCAGGAATGGAGTACGGATACTCACTGCCGATAGGAAGACGCCTGAACCTCGACTTCGGACTGGGCGTGGGATACATCAAGTCCCACTACAAGACCTATGAGCCGAAAGACGGATGCTACGTATATGAGGCAACCCGCAACCGCACCTGGATAGGACCTACCCGTGGCGAAGTATCACTGGTATGGTTCCTCGGCAACGGAAACACCAATAGCAAGAAAGGAGGTAAGAAATGACTAGAATAACTGGTATGACAGAGTTAAGACAATCAATGATCCTATTCTTCCGCGTAATCGTCTGCGCAGCCTTCTTGCTGATGATGGCAGAACTGCTCTCATCCTGCGAGCACAAGGACCTCTGCTACGACCATCCCCACCGGCAGAACGTGGAAGTGATGTTCGACTGGAGCGCCGATCCCGATGCCAATCCAGCCACCATGAGCCTCTATCTCTATCCCGAGGAGGGAGGAGACCCCATCAGATACGAGTTCACCGACAAGAACGGCGGAAACATCTCAGTGGCAGCAGGCATCTACAGGGCAATCTGCGTAAACAGCGACAAGGAAACCCACCGCATCCTCGGCAAGGAGCGCTTTGAAACCTTCCAGGTAACGTCAGCCGAAACCCGAATCCTTCAGGGACTCCTCGCCACCATGGCAGGAGCCGCACCGATGGGACGAGGCACCGAGAAGGAAAGAATGATGCAGCAGCCTGAAATGCTCTGGAGCAGTCATGCCGACCGCATCGTAGTGAAGCCAGCCGGAGAGAAGACCGTCATCACGATGAAGCCGGAGCCGAGAGTCAAGCAGTGTACGGTGGAAATCAAGAATGTGGAGAACATCAACGGAGTGAAGGCGATGAGTGCCAGCGTATCGGGAATG